>CAZMEN010000046.1:19762-21929 GCA_964565335.1 uncultured Algimonas sp.
TGCTGCGCCGCAAAGCCGCCTTCTCTGCGAGAGGAGAGTTGACATGGGCCCGAATCCCGCTTAATTGCCGCGCTTCGAATTACTAAAGGAAGGCGTGCGTCATGGCGAAGCCAACAACTATTAAAATCCGTCTGAACTCAACAGCAGACACAGGGTACTTCTACGTGACGAAGAAAAACTCACGGACAATGACTGAAAAAATGGTCAAAAAGAAATATGACCCAGTCGTGCGTAAGCATGTCGATTTTAAAGAAGGCAAAATCAAGTAATTGATGCGCCATAAGACTTTAAAAGCTGTCCGTTTGGGCGGCTTTTTTTGTGTGAAATTCTAATTACCTTAAAAAGACTTCGTGAATTGAAGGTCTAATTGTGGACGCGCAGAGTTTTACGCGGCGGCTTCCAGAGTTGTATCGGCTAACACTTGGTTACGACCCCCTTGCTTCGCCTTATACAGAGCAGCATCAGCGCGTTTAAAAACATCGCGAAACTCCTCGCCTTTAGCGACTTCGGCGACTCCGGCACTGGTGGTCACCTGAAGCGCCTGACCGTCCACATAGACCGGCGTTCCCGCAATCAGGCCCCTTACGCGATCAGCGGCCAAAATCGCTTCGTCTCGTGACGTATTCGGCATGGCAATGATAAATTCTTCGCCGCCATATCGGCTGACAATATCGATTGAGCGCATATTCGTCACGAGCCGCGCTGCAATCTCTTTCAGAATTTGATCCCCCATATCATGGCCCAGAATGTCATTGACGCGTTTGAAATGATCAATGTCAAAAATCATGATCGAAAAGGGCTCATTTTTTGTATTCAAAACATCAAACAAGGGGTGAATAGCCCGATCAAAGAATCGCCTATTGCCCAACCCTGTCAAAGGGTCTGATACAACCATTTCAAGGTTTTCATTGAAATTTTCACGCAGGCTATCTGCATAGAATTTACGGCGCAAGGAGGTATTCACACGTGCGAGCATTTCTTGCGTATCAATCGGGCGCATCAGTGTATCATTGACGCCGATATCATAAGCGCGGATTAAACGGGCTTCATCTTCGGGATCGCCGATAATCAAAATTGGCGTTTCTCGATTTTCTTCGTTAAAGCGCAGGCTGGCACACACCCGCAAACCGTCAAAATTACGCGACAACAGGCTTACAATCACAAGATCAATACCATTTTTAGCCCGTCTAAGCGCTTTTACAGGGTCTGTCTCAACTGTGATTTTGTGTTTCTTCTTCATCGGTTGAATAACTTTTTTGGCGCGTAGTTCATCATCTTCAACCAAGAGAACCGATCCGCTGCGTTTATTGATCGCTTCCAAAGCTTGCCGGGCTTCATCAATCGTGTCGTGACTATGGCTCAAAAGTTGATCAGTAATCATTTTAAGGCGGAGTAGAGACCGCACCCGCGCCATCATATTGAAGTCATCTATGGGTTTAGAAATAAAATCATCCGCGCCCGCCTCTAAACCGCGAATTCGGTCTTTGGTTTCTTCGAGAGCCGTCACCATAACGACAGGAATATGCCATGTTTTGGGATTGGCCTTTAGGCGACGGCAAGCTTCGAAGCCATTAATGCCTGGCATCATAGCGTCCATAAGGATTAAATCGATATGCTCGTTTTCCGCAATCGCCAAAGCTTTTTCACCGCTTGTCGTGGTGACAACGTCGTAATACTCGGCTTCGAGTTTAACCTGTAACAGATTTAAATTCGGAACTAGGTCATCAACGGCGAGAATGCGGGCGGACATAGCGGGTCCTGCTCTATGCAGGTTCTACAAATTTACGGACGGTCGCCAAGAATGACGAGACGGTAATGGGTTTAGCAATATAGGCTTCGCAGCCACCATCGCGAATCCGCTTCTCATCGCCCTTCATGGCAAAGGCCGTGACAGCAATGACCGGAATATCCGCCAAAGTCTTATCGTCTTTGATCCATTTTGTGACTTCTAGACCTGATACTTCGGGCAGCTGAATATCCATCAAAATTAAATCTGGCTTGAAATCACGGGCTAAACCAATGGCTTTCAACCCTTCGCGTGTCTGACGTGTCTCATAGCCATGCGCGTCGAGCAAATCGGCAAAGAGCTTCATATTGAGCTCGTTATCTTCAACAATGAGGACTTTTTTCGGCATGATTTTTAACATCGTTCCCAATTCACCAATTC
>CAZMEN010000047.1:0-17735 GCA_964565335.1 uncultured Algimonas sp.
GGCTTTGTCTTCGACGAGATCCATCGCGCCATAGACATTACGCTCGGCTGTGGACTTCTTACCATCAAGCATGATGGCGTTCATGAATTTGGCCAAAACCAAATCATTGAATTTTGCATCGGGAAGAATAACCCGTTTTTCTGCGCGGTGACGACGTGACATCTTATACTACCCTTACTTAGGACGCTTCGCGCCGTATTTCGAACGACGTTGCTTACGGTCTTTAACGCCCTGAGTATCCAGAACGCCGCGAAGGACGTGATAGCGCACACCCGGCAAATCTTTTACGCGGCCGCCGCGGATTAGCACAACACTATGCTCTTGCAGGTTATGACCCTCACCTGGGATATAAGACAAAACCTCAAAACCATTCGTCAAACGCACTTTCGCAACCTTACGAAGGGCGGAGTTCGGTTTCTTTGGTGTCGTTGTATAAACACGTGTGCAAACGCCGCGCTTTTGAGGACACGCCTCAAGAGCCGGAACTTTATTCCGTTTACGCTTATCTTTGCGCGGCTTACGAATGAGCTGCTGAATTGTTGGCATGGGCCGTTTTTCCTGCACGTAATGCGGTATAAACCCCAACCAGACCCCATGCCTGACTGCTGTTTAAACCGCAAAAACCACCCTATTGCTGCGAAAATCTCCACAACAGAGGTGACTAAGTTATTCCATTTCTGCTTTAAATGAGGTTTCTAGGGCAACCCCCAGACAGCACATTCATCAGCGTGGGCGCGATATACGGGGGAGAATCGGTTCCGTCAACAGCAGATATGCAGGAATCCGCCACTTTCACCCCGTTTCGCCAAAAATGTTGCGATTGCAACTGTTGAACCTCAAGCTGAGGCGGCGTTATCGCATATTTTTGGCATCAATTACGGTATCGCTCGCAATACACAGCGAATGAGAGCTCACTTTACGGCCAAAGCCATCTAAGCCGTCTTACCCAAATGATAGGTCAGGGTATCACTGATAAACATTGATAAGATATCGCGCGGGAGCGGAGCGTTTAAATCAAGCCAAATAGCACGCGTGCCATCAAGTGTGAGCGCGTCTTCAAAAAGATCACGATATTTCGCGATAAGGCTCGTCCGGCAATTCACGAAGAGGCCTATCCGATTCGGAGTTTTGGGTTTCCAGTCAAAGCGCAGGGTCGTCCCGGAGTGGCTGGCATCCGTTAGGTAAGAGGGCTCTCCCCATTTCAAGGTCTCTGTCAGGGGGCCAATACGGACGTCTTTTTCCGAAGTTTCATATATCAATTCTCGAAGATTCAAGGCGTATATCTGCGCGGACGTAGAATAGTCCTTTATTACGGCTTTAACGGGCGGCGCTATATCTTCGGGAAATTCCATGAGAGAGGTTCTATCGACAAGTCTATAGAGGAGCAATCTATATGTCTTTACCCTATATGTCTTTGCCGGTCTTTTATTGCCACGCAATCCTGTTAAGCCTCATTGAAAGTTATAAATCTCTCGTAGAAAAATGGCCTGATCGGGAATGGTGCGAAAAGCGCCTTAAAGCGCTTAACCCCAAACTATTTGATATAAGCGGCCCGTTTGCCTGAAACGGAGTTGACTCCGTTCAAGCAGCCGCTTTATCAACATTCACTCTCTTTTAATGCGTATCCGCTGCGCCGCGGATAAATCCGCGGGCTTCGCGGCGCGACCTAGATTTAATTCACTGGATCAAATCTAATGTCCCGCCTTAAACGCATCCACGGCTTCTAAACCTGCGGTTTCTGTCGTGCCCCGTATCTCCGCTTCTTTCTGCGCCCACAAGCGCTTCTGATAACGGTTTGAGAGAATATCTGTCACGACCAGAACAAAGATAACAAGATAGAATGTAGACTTGCTCATGGCATCAATGGCGAAGCCGAAGATTTTTAAATGTGCTAAATGCGCGCCCTCTGTGACTAGCAGGACGCCAACCAAGAATAATATAAAGAGACCTAAAACTTGATACATGCGGTTTTTCTTCAAAAACTCGGTGACGCTATCGGCGAGCAAAATCATCGCCACACCTGACAATAAGATGGCAATCACCATCAAAGGCACTTGATAAGTCTTGGTCGGCTCACAGCCCACCGCACCCGCGACAGGGTTAGCAATCAGATCGGCTTTACAGTCCACAACACTGCCCGCAAATGTCCCGAGAATATCCCCGGCGCTATTGACGATATTCGCGGCATCAACACTGGCAATCGCCATGGCGGATAGGATTGAGTCGACAGAGAATACGAGGTTCATCGCCACGATGAGCGCAATCGCGCCCATGACAGTGCGGCGGCCTGAACCTTCGGAATGTTCGATATGGTCTACCGCCAGTAAGTGATGAATTTCTTTAATCGCGGTATAGATAATAAATGCCCCGCCAAGGAGCGTGACAATCGCTTGAACAGTAAATTCCCCCTCAAGGATATTCTCAAACGGCACAGCAAAGAGCGGTTCAGCCAAGAGACCGAATATTGATACGATAATAAAGAGAAGAACAATACGGAAGAGAACCGCCAAGCCGATCCCCCATTTGCGGACTTTTGCCGCGTCTTTGGGGTCGCCGACCTTGTTACTTTCAATCGCAATATAGAGCAGATTGTCAAAGCCCAATACGGCCTGCAATAGAACAAGCATAAATAGTGTAAATAAAGCTTCGATGGTCAATAGGTCAGCCATAATCCCCTCGGACGATTTGAACAGTCTTTTCATGGTTCTCTAACGTCACAGAGAAAGCGGGGCAAGGGCGTTCATTGCGCTAGGGTTTTGAGAAAACTGCGGTGTTTTACCTTAGCCTCTTCCCGCCTCTCTCCGCCCTTGCTAGAGTTGCTTCATGACCAAACCTCTCCCGCCTGCCCCGCCCAACCCTTGGGTGACCCATTCAAAACAGATAGTCTTTGAGAACCCTTGGTTTAAGGTGGAGACTGCCCCCGTCACGACGCCGGGCGGCACGCCCGCGACTTACGGCGTTGTGCGTTTCCAAAACCGCGCTGTCGGCGTTATCCCCTATGAGAACGGTAAAATCTGGTTGGTGGGTCAAACCCGCTATCCTTTTGACGACTATAGTTGGGAAATACCCGAGGGCGGCGTCCCGAAAGACGAAGACATGGCGGACGCCGCAAGGCGCGAGTTAAAAGAGGAAACGGGATTAAGCGCGGACACCCTCACCCATTTGCTGGATTTTCAACTCTCTAATTCCATTACGGATGAGCGCGGCACATTATTCCTCGCGCGCGGCCTTACGCAAGGCGAAACAGACTTAGAGCCTTCAGAAGATATAACGGGGCTGACACTGTCCTTGGAAGATTTGCTCCATCATATCGACACTGGCGCTATCACCGATGCCATTACGATTATGGCGGCGTATAAATTACGGCTTATGCAGCTTTCCGGTGAACTGGATTAAACGCCGAGCGTATCAAGGCTGATGAACCGACCTCCCAACAATCCAAATGATGACGCCACCTATCAGGCGCGCATATTGACCCGTATTAGCGAGGTGAGCGAGGCTGCATGGGATGCCCATATTCCGAGCGGGTCTCATCCATTTCTATCTTGGCGGTTTCTACAGGCTATGGAAGAAAGCGGATGCGCGGTGGAAGACACAGGCTGGGCCCCGCGTCATATTTGGCTCGAAAATACACATGGCGAGGGCGTCGGCGCGGCACCGCTTTACGCCAAATTCCATAGCCAAGGTGAATATGTTTTTGACCATGCTTGGGCTAATGCGTTGGAGCGCGCAGGCGGAGCCTATTATCCAAAACTCCAAGGGTCAGTGCCGTTCACCCCGGCCACAGGGCCGCGTCTCTTAGCCTCATCACTTGAGCATAAAAGCGCCTTAACGGCGGCTATGATGTCCGCCTGTGAGCAATGGGAGATGTCCGGCGTACACGTCACATTCCTCGAAGGTGAAGACCGCCTGATATTAAACCAATCAGGTTTTGCCATTCGCGAAGACAGGCAGTTTCATTTCATCAATCGAGACTACCAGACCTTTGATGATTTCCTGGGCAGTCTCGCCAGCCGCAAACGCAAAAATATCCGAAAAGAGCGTAAAGCCGCGCAAGACGGTATCACCATTAAACGTCTGACAGGGGATGATTTACAAGAGCATCACTGGGACGTGTTCTATCAATGCTATCTGGACACGAGCCAGCGTAAATGGGGCCGGCCTTATTTGAACCGCGAATTTTTCTCGCGCCTGCAACAGACTATGAGAGACGATATTATCCTTATTATGGCATTTGACGACGCCGCGCCCATCGCGGCGGCCCTGAACTTAATCGGCTCGGAGGCCCTTTACGGACGGAACTGGGGGGCCTTGGTTCACAAGCCCTTCCTGCATTTCGAGCTGTGCTATTATCAGGCGATAGACGCCGCCCTAGAGCGCGGTCTGCCGCGCGTCGAAGCGGGCGCGCAAGGCGAGCATAAACTCGCGCGCGGTTATGAGCCCGTGACGACCTATAGCGCGCATTACCTCGCCCATCCCGGATTGCGTGACGCTGTCGAAGATTATCTCAAACACGAAAAGCTAGCGGTCAAAAGAGAGATCAAAATCCTCGGCCAACATACACCGTTTAAAAAGGGGTAATATGTCTCTGGTCATTTTCTCCCGCCATAATAATTTGCCCGAAGCCGCCGTTACATTCTCCTGTTTGGAATCAGGCGGGTTTCATCCGAATTTTCAAAATTATAATCACGCGAATATCGCGGCTTTATATATTCTGGCTTTTGGCGGGATTGTTGTTCAATTGCCGGAGCAAGAGGTTGAAGCGGCGGAAAAATATCTAAAAATAATGAGAACTATACCGCTAAAAGAAGACGAACCGATAGAGCGTTCCAAGCGCGGAATGTGGAAAAGAAGTATATTGTTTGCCGGGTGTGGCACTTTCGACCTCGCTTTTTTAATTCTTGCTTCGGTATTTTTACGTCCCGAAATTATTACGATTGGCATTTCTGCTCTCGCAGTTTGGGCAGTTTACAATGGCTATCTCTATGCAATCGTCTGGCTTTTCTTTCCGCTTATGTTACTGCACGCAAAACATATCGCGCTCCCGAAATTGCGGCAGCGCCAAAATGAGACAGCATCATGACCCTCCACGCCGACTATGACCCCACCAATATCTTTGCTAAAATCATTGCCGGCGAAATGCCGGCCGCACGAGTTTATGAAGATAGCAATATATTGGTTTTCATGGACGCCTTCCCGCAATCGCTCGGGCATTGCTTGGTCATTCCCAAACGCCCCGTGCGGAACCTATTGCAACTCGCGCCGAAAGATATTGGGCGTCTATTCGGAGCTGTGCAGCGCGTGACGCAAGCCGTGGATAAAGCGCTCTCGCCTGACGGCATTATCGTGACGCAGTTTAACGGCGCGCCTGCGGGTCAGACTGTGTTTCATCTGCATGTTCACATCATTCCGAAATATGAAAATCAAGCACTCTCCCCTCATGCAGAGGGCGGTATGGCGGATATGGACGCCCTAAAATCATTGGCCCAAAAGATTGCCGAGCATCTGTAACTCGCCCTTTCGCCGCTTCGTTTGATTGCTTAATTCAAAATAAGAAAATTTATTAAAGGACAGATTATGACACCTTCCTTCTTTATGCGCGCATCGCTCACCGCGCTTGCCGCCGCCGCCATGCTAAGCGCCTGTCAACCGGCTTCCAATGACACGCAAACCAAAGCAGAGGTTATCGACGCTGAAGCCGCAGGCTATAATGTCAAAGAGCAATATGCCAAATTCGCCGAAGTCCCGATGACTGTGGATACAAGTTTTCTGAGCGCGAATGAGCGGGCCGTCGTGAATAAACTTATCCAAGCCAGCGACTATCTGTCAAAGATTTACCTTCTACAACGCGGCGCTGATTATCCTGCCTTACGCGAGGAGATAAAAGCCAACGGCACGCCGACACAGCTTGCTATGTTCGATTTGCATTATGGCCCTTGCGACGGATTGGAAAATGACGCGCCCTTCTATGGCGATACACCCTGCCCCAAAGGCGCAGGCTTTTACCCGGCCGATATGACCAAGGCAGAATTTGAAGCGCATATCGCCGCTAACCCTGATGATAAAGACGCTTTCACATCGGGCTATACGGTGATCCGCCGCACGGATGATGGCGGGCTGAAAGCTGTGCCTTACCATATCGAATATGCAGACTATTTAAAACCTGCCGCCGCGCTGATACGCGAAGCGGCGGCTTTGTCAGAGAATGAGAACCTCAAACGTTTCCTCAATTTACGGGCAGACTCTTTTCTCAATGATGAATATTTTGAATCAGAAATGGCGTGGATGGATTTGGACGGCAATATCGAAATCGCCATTGGGCCTTACGAAGTCTATGACGACAAACTCTTTGGTTATAAAACGGCCTATGAGAGTTTTGTGACGGTCAAGAACCCTGAGGAGTCAGCCGCGCTTGATAAATATAAAAACTATCTCGTTGATATGGAAAAGAACCTGCCCGTCGAAGAGGCGTATAAAAATTTCGCGCGCGGTTTTGAAAGCCCTATTGCCGTGACGTATCAAGTCCATGGCGGCGGCGATAATGAAAACGGCGTTCAGACCATTGCCTTTAACCTGCCCAATGATGAGCGCGTGCGCGAGGCCAAAGGCGCAAAGAAAGTTATTCTCAATAACGTTCTCGGCGCAAAATATGACCGCATCCTGGCTCCCATTGGCGAGCGCGTCCTCGTCGAAGATCAAGCCAAGCTGACCGCCAAAAAATGGATGAGCTATAACACGCTCTTCCATGAGCTGTCCCATTCCTTAGGGCCGGGTACGATTACGGTGGGTGGTCAAGAGACAACGGTCAACGCGCAGCTCAAAGACCTCGCTTCCGGCCTTGAAGAAGGCAAAGCCGATGTCATGGGCGCGTATAACATTCTTTATATGATGGACCGCGGGGAATTACCAGCAGAAGACCGAGAGGCTTATTTAGCAACTTATTTCACTGGCAAATTCCGATCTATGCGGTTTGGTATCGGCGCGGCCCATGCCAAAGGCGCGGCCTTCCAATATAATTATTTCCGCGAAACGGGCGCGGCGGAATGGTTGCCTGATCAACAACGTTTCCGTTTGGATTTTGATAAGCTGGAACAAGCCATTTCTGATCTGACAGGAAAGGTCGTACGCATTCAAGGCGACGGAAGCTATGATAACGCCAAAGCCTTCTTGGATAACTATCTGACACTGGACGCGGCGGCAGAAACCGTCTTGGGGAATTTAGACGATATTCCCTATGATATCCGTCCCATTTATCCTGAAAAAATCTAATGCGTTTAAGCCCGCAAAAGCGGGCTTTTTCATAGCGCTTAAGGGAGAGCGTCTTCAATACGGTTGAGCAAACGGTTGAGGTCTCGGTCTTCAAGAACAGAGGCCGGTTCGTTTGCGACCAAGAGTTTGGAAGGCGGCAGACTTTGCAGTTGAACGCTCATATAGTCGCGGAATATCTGCGCCGGTATTGTACCGCCTGTAACGCGGGCCATCGGATCATTCGCATCATTTCCGACCCACACGCCCGTCACAATATCAGGCGCATAGCCAATAAACCACGCATCCCGAAAATCATTCGTTGTCCCGGTCTTGCCGCCAATATCCCGCCCGGCAATACTGGCGTGTCGTCCTGTTCCGTATTGCACCGTACGCGTCATCATGCGGTTTATCTGAGCAAGGGCATCCGTGCTAACAATTACCCGTTTCTGCGCGGGGCGCGCATCATAGACCGGCGTCCCATTAGCCGTCGATATAGAGATAATACCATAAGGCGGCACGGACGCGCCGACATTGGCAAAGGGCAAATAGCTTTGAGTAAGCTTCAAGGGTGTGGTGACATGAGAGCCTAGAGCGAGGCTCCTGACAGGGGCGAGCCCTTCAAAACCAAAGCGTTCGGCGGCCCTTATCACGCGCTCTCGCCCGACCTCTTCGCCGAGCTTTACGGCAATGGTGTTGATAGAGCGCGCATAGGCGTCTTCCAAAGTCATCAGCCCCTGAAACTCTTTTTTGAAATTGCGCGGCGTCCAGCTATCAATCCGGCTATTCAAGGTAATCGGCTCGTCCACTCTTTCGTTCCACGGCGTCAGGCCCGCCTCCAGAGCGGCCAAATAGACGAAAGCTTTAAAGGCGGAACCCGGCTGTCTTTCGGCTTGAACCGCGCGGTTAAACTGGCTTTCAGAATAGGACGTCCCGCCAATCATGGCGATAACTGCGCCTGTGCCGTCCAAGGTTACCAGAGCGGCTTGCTCTGCGCCTTTTTCAGGGTTGATGTTTTTAAGGACTGCGGCCTGGGCGAGGGTCTGCGCGTCTCTGTCCAACGTCGTCTGCACCACTAAATCTTGCGCCGGACTATCGCCCAACACTTCCTCAATTTGCGGCCAAATCCAATCGACAAAATATTGCGCAGAATTATCAGATTGCGGACGATGAATACGAATAGGGTAAGACAGGGCCAAAGATTGCATCTCTTGGTCGATCAAGCCCTGCCTCTCCATAAGGTTTACGACAACCGCTGTCCGTTCTGCCGCGCCTTCGGGATTGCCGACAGGGTTAAGCCGCGACGGCGCCCGCAATAATCCGGCGAGCATAGCCGTCTCGGACAGATTTAACTCTGCTGCGGGTTTATCGAAATACCGTTTCGAAGCGGCCTCTAACCCCCACGCCCCGCTGCCAAAATAGACTTTGGACAGGTAAAGCTCCAGAATTTCATCTTTGGTGAAACTGCGCTCCAGCCAAATGGCCATAAGCATTTCCTGCGCTTTACGGCGAATGGTTTTATCAGGCGAGAGGAAGACATTTTTAGAGAGCTGCTGCGTCAGCGTAGAGCCGCCTTGCACATAGGCACGGGCTTTGACATTCGCGACCATAGCCCGAGCGAGCGCTTCGGGGTCTATGCCAATATGATTATAGAAGCGCTTATCCTCGACGGCCAAAACCGTGAGCGGAATATGAAACGGCAAAGCCTCAATATCCACACGCGGCGCAACAGTCGCTCCGCGCACCAGAATATCCCGCCCTTGCCTATCTACAATTTGGACGCTGACAGGGCGTTGATTTTCCCAAAGCTGTTTCGGGTTTGGCAAATCACTGGCCGCGAAAGTAAAAGCACAAAACCCGGCCATGCCGCCAAAATAGGTAAGCAGAGCACCGGACAGGAAGAGCCTGCGTAGAACCTTTTTAGATCTCTCTGAATAGCGAGGCAAAGAGAGGTTCGAAAGAGAGACACGCGCCAAACGGTTTTGACAGGACTGCCAAAATTCCTTCACTCGCACTGTATGTTTCGACAAGGTCATGCACGCAATCAAGACGGTTAATAAGTCATTATTGTGGTCATGCCCGAAAACTCTTTACGGGACGTTTAATTTAAGGCGTGAATGACAGTCAGGCATCGTAACAAAAAAGCGCTCGTTCAGAAAACGAGCGCTTTTTAAACTCCATAGAAAACCGAGAGATAGAAATCTGGGGTTAGGTCGGCAAAGGATTGGCGGGGCCAGTGAGGCCTCCGCTTTTCTTGGCCCCTTCGCCGCGTGTCTGTTCTATGTCTTTGGCGGGGCAAAAGCTCAAGACGGTTGCGCCTTCTGCGCGCGCTTCTTGGCCGGGCTGAATAAATTCAATCGTGCCGTCCGGACGACGCGCGAGGATGAGGTCCAAATCATCCCCTCTGTCTTTATACAGATCTTCCAAAGTGTAGCTCTCTGACAGGTTCGTCGAACGGAACCGCCATCCGCCCCACCAATCCCGCGTTAGGGAGTCAAAGCTTCGGCCACGCGAGGTCAAGGTACGCCCGCGTGAGGTGAAGGCGATTGTATCGCTGTCATCCTCATCTTGGTCCGATCCTGGCACTTGGAAAACACGGTGACGGCCCAACTCGGGCGCAAACTCAACACAGACAAGCGAGTTATAGGCATCATTCGGCGTCGCTGCGATGAGGCAGTTAAAGGCCGAATGATCAAGAGAGTAATCGGCATTTTCGGATAAGACTTCGCCGTAAAAGGTATTATGCCCCTCAAGCCGCGCGCCGCGCAGTCGGCGCCAATTCGTATCAGCCACAGTCACAGGAATGCCCATATCTTTGACCGCTTTGGCGAGGCCCAAAGACCAGGGGTTGGCCCCGACAATCATAACGCCGTGCCCGCCGCCCGACGCTTGGCCTAAGAGTTTTGAAATTGGCCCAATTAAAAAACCGGCAAACAGAACGGTCGCGAAGACGAGCGCAAAGGCGAGCGGCACAAAGAGAATACCGTCAGGACGTCCAATCGCGGTTAATTCTGCGGCAAACAGACCCGCAACCGCCACAGCGACCACACCGCGCGGGGCGATGAAGCTGATTAATAAACTCTCTTTCCAATGCAAACCTGACCAAAGCGTCGACAGCATAACCGCAATCGGACGGACCAAGAAAATCATGGCGAGGACAAAGGCCAAGACGCGCCAGTTTGTGACAAACTCCCGCAAAATCGCGGGGGTCAAAGTCGCCGTCAAAATAACGAAAACACCGGAAACCAGAATAATGGCGATGTTCTCTTTGAAACGGCGCATCTCTACCATGGACGCGAATTTCGTATTCGCCATCGTCATACCCAAAGCCGTCACAGCCAGAAGACCTGTTTCGTCCGCCAAGCTATTGGCGATCACATAGATTAACAGGACCCAAGCCAAAACCATCGGGGCTTTTAAATATTCAGGAATATGTCCGCGGCGGAACGCCCATGCCATACCAATACCCGAAACAATCCCGACGAGCGTGCCGAAAATGGCCGCAAAGGCGAGTTTGCCGAACACGAAATACATAGAGGCTTCGCTTTGGGAAAAACGAATAAATTCATATCCGCCCACGGCGAATAAAGCGCCCAATGGGTCATTGACGATACCTTCCCATTTCAGGACGTTGGCGGGACGCGATTTCAAATGCGCCTGACGCAGAAGCGGCATGATCACCGTTGGGCCTGTTACAACAAACAACCCGCCAACCATGACGGAAATATCCCACGCCAGCCCAACGATGTAATGACACGCGATAGCGCCGAGCGCCCAAGCAATCGGAGCGGCCACAAAGACCATACGCCCAACGGCGTGTCGGGAATCGCCTAAATCCTTAAACCTAAGGGTCATTCCGCCCTCAAACAGAATAATCGCCACCGCCAGACCAATCATAGGCCGGTAAAGATCGCCAAAATCACTGACCGGATTGAGGCGTAGCTGTTCCAAGACTCCGGTAATTGGGGCCGGGAGGTTGAGACCCAGCAGATAGCCGATTAAGGGGCCGAAAATCAGACCCGCAATCGCCATCAAAACAATTGCAGGACGCTGCAGACGCCAAGCAAGCCATTGCGCGCCAATCCCCAAAGTGCCGATGAGGGCGATTTTCAAGGGCAAGGCGCTAACCGCATGATGCGCAATATCAACAGCCATATTCATCCTTCATAATGCTGATTGATTGCCCCAAGCGATTTATAAGCGCTCAATCGGAGCCGCAAAGCGGTATCATCAGCTTATTTTGTGATTCTTATTGAGAAAAGCCTATTCGGAGACACGTTGAATATCAAATCCGATATCTGTTTTGCCGTAATGCCCGTTATCATAGGCGTCGACCTGCCCTTGGAAGTAGTCGAAGACATGCTCATAGAGGCTTTCCATCAGGCCGCCCAGCTCAATATCGTTTAAGGGAAGCGATAATTCATACTCGCGCCCCTTCTCGACATTGATAAAAATTTGTTCGCCTTCCTTACGGCATGTGAGCACCAGACGCATGTAATCCTGTTTCTTGGAAATGGCGACGGCGAGGCCAAAACTAATAGGCTCGAGCGGTAAAAAGCCCTTTCCCCACACCGAAAAAGCGGCCGAACCGGAGTTTTGCGCCGCAAACGGGCCTTGGGGCGGGACGAGGTATACGCATTGCTCGTCCTCATCCAAAAACTTGCAAAAAGAATCCCGAAGCGTCTCGGCGACATTGCGCACTTGCGAATAGTTCTGGAAGCTCCGGTCTCCATAGGTTTCCGCAGCCTTGGCGAGCCGGTCCAATCTGGAAGGCATGTCCGTGCCTTTTTTTGTACTCTTTTTACCCATTACCTTTTCCTTCTTAACAAGAGCGCTGTCTAAACCAAAACCATCAGTATTGGCACAGAAATTGTATGGAGACAGGCCTCATTGATTTTTGTTTCAAGGGATTATGATGAAAATTTTCATGTCAGTCACCTCTTTCATGCGTTTGGGCGTGATTTCAACTGCCCTTTTGGCCCTAACGGCTTGCGCCGAAATCAGCTCTGCCGGGAAATTTGCTTGGAACCAGACAGAAAATGCAGCCGAATTTATTTATAGCCCTGTAGCCTCCTTCTTAAGAGACGCCCCAAAAGACACAGTTGATTTCGATGCACTTGAAACCGGCCCCGTTATTAAAGAAAGCGAAAAATCAGTCTTTATGGCTGAGCTTCGCGGGCTGCAAGACACACAGGACCTAGATTTTGAGATTTTCGAAACGCAAACCGTATTCGCCGCCAGCGCAGAACTGAGCAATAACACGCTCTCCTCAACTGCGATTTACGGCAAGGTTGAGAACAAAGCCGACAGTCAGATGACTATTCCCGATATACGCTTTGCCAAATCTGACGGGACGTCGGATCTCGAAGACTGGTTTGATTGCGAAGCCGAGGCCGATGGCTATATGCAATGGACCCAAAATGGATATAGCGCAGACCCAAATTTTGAACGCTGTATGCAGGATTTAGGGTACGCCCCCAAGAGCGACACCCAAGCCGGTGACGCCATCTAACTCGCTTGCAAATAATCGTCTTCACTTAGGAGGGCTTTCAGCCCCGTTTTATAATCAGAATATTTCGGCGTCCAATCTAGCTCCGATTGGGCTAGGCTAATATCAATGCGTTTGGTTTCGCTGTAAAAACTGGCAGCCATTTTTGACACGCTGTCATCTTCGACAGAGACACGCGGCGGTTTCGCAACCCCGATAAGCTGCGCGGCATAATCCAGTACATCTTGCGGCGGCGCGGGGTGGCCATCCGCAATATTGTAAATCGCTTGGGGGCTCGGCAGTCTAATGGACGCCATAACCGCAGACACAATATCTTCGACGTGAATGCGGTTCACAACATGTCCCGTTTTTATTACCGCCCGCGCATTTCCGTCTTTTAATTTCTTAAAAGGATTGCGCCCCGGCCCGTATATCCCCGCCAAACGAAAAACATGCACAGGCCAAGCCGTCTCCAGCCACTCCAGCTCCGCTTCGGCCCGGGCCAAGCCGCGTTTTAATTGCGGACTCGCAGGCTCTCCCTCAAACGCCCATTGCCCGTTCCGGTCACCATAAACACTCGTCGCCGATAGGTACCCTATCCAAGCGGCGCGAGGGGTCACCTCTTTCAAAACAGATAAGACGGGATCATAATGCTGATGCCCCGCAGCGCAGGTTTCAGGTGTTTTATACGGCGGAATAGACGAGATTATTACACGCGCCGTTTCGAACACGCGTTTCAATTCTGCGCCTTGCAAGTTTGAGGTGACAAACGGCGTGATGCCTAAATCATGAAGGCTTTGCGCCGATTTTTCAGAACGTGTCGTGCCGATGACGTCATAGCCCAGCGCCTGAAGTGCAGGCGCTGTCTCCCGCGCGGTATAACCCGCCCCCAACAAAAGAGCGGTCGGGCGCGCGCCTAGCTTTGCACGCGACTCTGTATGCGAATTAATGTGCGTCGCCATTGCTGTGCTGCCCTTCCCTTTGCTAAAGGCCCTTTATGTTAAAAGCCTTACTCATCACGTCACTCTCCACCTTTGCTTTGGCCGTTATTGCGCCTCATGCCAAGGCTGAAAATAAGGCTCAAAATAAGTCTCAAGATAAGGCTCCAGATGTTGCAATAGCGAATATTGACTCTGATAACGCTTTACGGCGGGGAGACCTTACGGCGTCATTTGATGAGAAGCACAAAGCCTGTTTGGAGCGTATCGCGGATGACTCACAGCTCGCTTATGAAGAGGCGATGATTTGGCGTTCAGAAGGGGGCGGCCGACGAGCGAAACATTGTGTGGCCATGGCGCTTTATGCTTTCGGGCATGAAGACGAAGCCGCCTTCAGATTAGATAAACTGGCCAAGGCGGCAGATGGTGGGTCGCCTGAGATGCGGGCAAACTTTTACCTAGAAGCTTCTAATTTCTGGCTCGCCTCCGGAGAAAGCCTAAAGGCTTATCAATCGGCGAAAAACGGTCTGGATATTGATCAAGCGCGAACAGACCTACGTATCGCCCGCGCCCGGGCATATACAATGCGTGAGGACTATAATTACGCGGAAACAGATTTGACCAACGCCCTTAAATATGAACCTGAAAACGTAGCTGCCCTTCGCTACCGCGCAGATGCGCGCTTACGCCTAAAAAAATATGACGACGCCTTACGCGATGTTGAAACGGCGCTGAGGCTGGACCCTGAAAATGTCGAGACAGCCCTTTTACGAGGACAGATAAAAGAAGCCCAACGCAAGCTCAGCAAAGTCAAACTCGCGCCGACTGTTTTACAAGCAAAATAGGCTTCGTTTCAGAACGCAACAATGACGCGCTAATCTTTAGAATGCTCAAGCGTTTCGAGGAAAAACTCTAATATTTGGCGGTCTCTGTGGATGCGGTTTTCCGTTTGGCGGAAACCGTGTTTTTCTCCCGGATAGGTCATCACGCGCAGGTTTTGTTTTCCGCCTTTTTGCATAGCGTCCATGAGCAAGATGGAATGGCGGAAGACAACATTATCATCGGCCATGCCGTGTATCAGCAAAACAGGTTCATTGAGGCCGTCCATATGGGCGAGGACATTGCCGTTCTCATAGGCTCCCTTTGTGTAGTTCCAATTCCCGGCGACAGGGTTGCCGAGATAACGCTCCGTATAGGCCGTATCGTAAAGCGCCCAATCCGTGACGGGCGCGCCCGAAACGCCGCTCGCATATTCATCCGTCTGGCCAAGCATATGCAAAGTCATATACCCGCCATAAGACCAGCCATAAACGCCCATACGCTCTGGATCGATAAAGTCCTGCGCGCGCAAAAACTCTGCCCCCGTTTTTTGGTCAACAACTTCAATATTACCCATGGAGCGATAAAGACCATCCTCGAAAGCTTTGCCGCGATTAGTCGCGCCGCGATTATCGAGTTGGAAAACCACGAAACCATGATGCGTCAACATTTGGGCCAGTTGATTTCGCCAATCACGTTTCACGCGCTGGACGCCCGGGCCGCCATAAACAATGGTGACGCTCGCCCTTTTTTCGCCCGGTTTTAAATCCAAAGGCTTGAACAACATATAATCCAACGGCGTGCCGTCTTCGGCCTTGATTTGTCCGAACTCAGGCGTGACATGATTATCTAGATAAGGCGCGTAAGGGTGATCAGCATTGAGCGCGTTTTCATTCAGCCATGCCAAGGGCGTGCCGTCCGCCTGAAAGGCGCGGGTTTGACGCGGAGTTTTTAGCCCGGAAAAATTACCGATATAGCGCTCACAATCGGGCGCAAAGCGAGCCGAATGTTGGCCGGAGCGTTCTGTAATTTGCGTCACTGTGAAATCGGTTTCTTCAGGCGCGGCTTGTGTATTTGGCGAGACTTTAAAAATATGCGTTTCGAGCGGGCTATCCTGCCAACCCGATACGAATAAATCACCCGTATTCGATTTACGGCAGAGCAATCCCCGCACATTTAGATTTTCGGGCGTGAGCGCCTCAATATCTCCATTGGTTTTAATTTTGAATATTTGGCGTTTATCATTTCGCTGTGCAGACCACAGCAAATCTCCATCCGGGAGCGCGCGCAACGTCGACCCAATATTTAACCACGTTGGCGACGTCTCTTCATAGATAATTTCGCCGTCTCCGGTTTTGGCATCGAAACGTTTGAAAATATGCGTTTTGTGATCGCGTGATAAAATTCCGGCAACCACGGATTGGCCGTCCTTGTCCCAAATGACGCGCGTCAGGTATATGTCTTCATTATCACCCAAGTCGAGCCAGCGTGTCGGGCCGCCCTGCGTGCTGACAATACCCAGCTTCACACTCGCATTTGTCGTGCCCGCAAAAGGGTATCGCTGCGCAATATTTTTAACGCCTTCTGCGCCGAAATCCAATCGGTTTTCAATGGCAATATTGGCCTCGTCAATTTGCGTATAGGCAATGCGGTCTGCCTGTGGAGACATCCAATAACCTGTGCTGCGGTCTAGCTCCTCCTGAACGACGAAACTGGCAATGGCATTGCGGATTGTGTCTGTGGCCCCATCGGAGAGTTGGCGCTCAAGACCGGTTTCAATGTTTTTGAAGTATAGCTCATTCTCGCGGACATAGGCGATTTTTTTGCCGTCACGGCTAACTTTCGGATCAGTTTCAAAGCCTTTGGTCGCAGTGACTTGGCGGCTCTCCCCCGCCTCTAGGTCGTAAAGATAAATATCGCCGCCCAGCGGGAATAGAAGAAGGGATTCGCCGACCCAAGAATAGCTGACAATCCCTTTGCCATATTCGCGAGCGCGCTCGCGTCTGTTTTTCTCTTCTTCAGACAGGACTTCGGGTGCTCCGAGCAGGTCTGTTGAACTGACCAAGAGGCGGCCTTCCCCCGTTGTCAAATCATAGGCCCATAAATCCTGTTGCCGGGAATCCTCTTCGCGTCCCTGCAATACGGTTACAAACTCTCCGCTCGGTGCAATCTTCACGCTGGACAGTGTCGTGCCAGACAGAGCCGGAGAGCCGTTGATGATTTCAGGTGTCAAAAACCCATCACCGGGATTGGACGTCAGGTCGCTCTTTTGAATCTCCGGTTGGGTATCAGAAGAGGACGACTGGGAACAGGCCATCAATCCTGCTGCAGAGAGCATAAAAAGAGAGGATAAAGTAAGACGTAAAGCTGACATGCATTAACTCGCAAAAAGAGCGTAAAAATTAAAGAGAACCGCGCGATTTCGCCCGCCCTGTGCCCAGAGGTTTACTATCATGGGATTGATGGGTTCAAGTTATTCCTGAAGAATTCATATCGACGGATTTCATAAGCGAAATCATAAATACTCCGCCCCAGAAATTCATCGTAAGACATTCATCGTGAGACATGCATCATGAGAAAATCACTTTGAGAAATTCATCGTCTTAAGCATTGCAGTTTTCAGGGGTTGAGATAGGCTTTCCTCATGTTCGATTTACGCCCGATCTTTTTTGTTGTCGGCCTTATGGTTGCGGCTCTGGGTTTGGTCATGATCATTCCCATGCTGACCGATATGTTTCACGAGGGCCGCTCTTGGCGGGCCTTCGCGATTTCGGCCATGCTCTGTTTTTTATTCGGCGCGTCTCTGGCCTTGGCAAATTATACGCCTGATCCCGATTTAGGGTCTCGCGGCGCGTTTCTGCTGACCGTGTCATCTTGGGTGGCGTTGTCAGCCTTTGCCTCCCTGCCCTTTTTGATGGAACCTGTCGGCCTGTCCATAACGGACGCCCTGTTCGAAGCCACATCAGGCATAACGACCACGGGCTCAACCATCCTCACCGGGTTGGATGACATGCCGCGCGGCGTGTTGATGTGGCGGGCCATTTTGCAATGGATAGGCGGCATCGGGATTATCGTCACGGCCATGGCCGTTTTGCCATTTTTGAAAGTCGGCGGAATGCAGCTCTTCCGTTTGGAGAGCTCTGATATGGGCGAGAAAATGCTCCCCCGCGCCGCCTCGATTGCTATGGCGATTTCGCTTATCTATCTGGGCCTGACGGTTCTCTGCACCGTGCTCTATATGATTG
>CAZMEN010000047.1:17745-21779 GCA_964565335.1 uncultured Algimonas sp.
ATATGATTGTCGGCATGAAAGGGTTTGACGCAGTGGCCCACGCCATGACGACAGTGGCCACCGGCGGCTATTCGACATCAGATGCGTCTATGGGCGGTTTCATGGATAACGGAGCCGACCTCGTCTGTATCGCTTTTATGATGGCAGGGGCCATGCCATTCGGCATGTATTTGTTACTAACGCGCGGGAATTTCAAAGCCCCGTTCAAAGACTCCCAAGTCCGCGCTTTCGTCCTGATAATGAGCGCCCTCATCGCCATGGTCACTATCGGTTTATGGGTCGGCACGGAATACGGCGCGGGCGAAGGCGAAACATTTTGGCAGGCGCTGCGCCTCTCCGCCTTTAACACGGTCTCCATTGTCACGGGTACGGGCTATGCCACGACGGATTATTACCTCTGGGGGCCTTTCGCTGTCGGCGCATTTTTCGTCTTTATGTTTATTGGCGGCTGCGCGGGCTCGACGGCCTGCTCGATTAAAATCTTCCGCTACCAAGTCGCCTTCGAAGCCATGCGCGCTTATTTGTTTAAAATGCCGCGCAATCACGCGGTTGCGCCCCTGCGCTATGGCGGCGCGCCCCTGCCCGACACCGTTGTCTATTCCGTCTTGAGTTATTTCTTTCTCTTCTTCCTCACCTTCGCCGTGACCGCCATTCTGCTCTCTATCATAGGGCTCGACCCTATTACGGCGTGGTCGGGCGCAGGCAGCGCCGTCGCCAATGTCGGGCCTGGATTGGGCGACATCATTGGGCCATCCGGGACTTATCAAACTCTGCCCGGCTCGGCCAAATGGGTCTTGATGACTGCGATGATTGTTGGGCGTCTTGAAATCGTAACGGCCTTGGTTATCCTCAGCCCCGCTTTTTGGCGAAGCTAAGCCTGCGGATTAGGCGGACGCCAAATCGGCTAATTCAAACACGTAATCGGTCGCGCAAAATTCGCAATTCGCCTTAATCGTTTTCCTGTCTTCGGCCATTTCTTCCAAAGCGTCCTGTTTAAAACCCTGCAACGTCATTTCCAGACGCTCCCGCGAGCATCGGCATTTGCCAGAGATTTTATGCGTTTCGACAATGCGCACGCCGTCTTCGTGAAAGAGGCGGTAGAGCAACCGGTTTTGCGACAGGTCCGGATCAATTAATTCCGCGTCGCTCAATGTCTTGAATAAAGACCGCGCCGTGTCCCACGCTTCCTCAGTATCGCCGCGCGCCGTATCAGCCGCAATTTTCTGAATCATCATACCGCCGCCGCGCCAAGTCGGGGCCTGCGAAGAAGACTGCACCTGCCCCACGGCCAAACGAATTTCCGTCGGGATTTGCTCTGACTGCTGGAAGTAATGCTCCGCACAATCAGAGAGGCGTTGCCCCTCAATGGCGGCCAGACCTTGATATTGATCCATATCGGGGCCTTGGTCGATGGTCATGGAAAACGTGCCTCTGCCCAGCAAAGTCTCCGCGCCGGGGCACGGTTATCCAGCATAATCTCTTTGAGCATGGCCTCATCCCAACGGGCATAGCCGCGAATGGCCCCATCCGTTGTACAGTCCGCCATCAGCAGGCTGACCGCGCCGTCATTCGTGCCGTGACATTGCACAACGAGCCGCCCTTTAAACTTAAGAGCCTGCGTCACCAAAGCGCCGATTAACATGGCCTCGCCGAGCAAGCGAGCCACCGCGTCAGGATAGCGTGTCTCGCCATTCGGGCCTGTTAAAGCCTCCGCCAAAGCCGCCCCCAAATTCACGGCCCGCCCGCGAACGGGCTGCTCATCAAGCTGAAAAACAGTCACTTCATCATCGGAAAGCGTGTCGAGGTCAGGTGTGGTTTGCGGAGTATCGGTCATGCGCGCCTATGTGGGGGAGCGGGCGAAGATGTGCAAGGGGTGGTGCGGGGTGGGCGGTGAAGTTAGAAAGGGCGTAGGAGAAAATACGAGGGAAATCCCCAATGGGGATGTTACCCTAACCTATTCCAGTCCTCTATTTTAGGAATTAAAGGATATCAAAACTAGCCAGGTTGTTATCTTGGGCCTGGGAAAGAGTCTACAAACTTGATTTTGAAATCAGGAAAAGAGTCAACGATTTTAATTTTGTAATCGGGAAATGACTCAACCATCTTCCATTTTCCCGATGAGTCAGCAAACGCGTCAACTTGTTGGACATGCAAGTCAGCAAATGAATCAACAACCTTCACTTTATAATCGGGAAAAGATTCAACAAACTTTATTTTTCCGTATATTTGACTGACATCCATTACTATTCTCCTTTTGGAAATCTTTTAGCGAGTATGGCACGCTGAACAACATGTGGCGCAACCATCCGATTTGGCATAAACTTTCTTCGCGGCTACTTTTGCAGGACCGCAACTAGTGTGCCATCCTAGGCTCGTGTAGCTTTTAATTTTTGGGAACCAGACGCATGTGGTAGTATGCACTTCATGGTCCCCATTTGACTGAGCATTATCATTTACAACGTAGCTTGGCATATCTTTATCCTTTAGGAGGGTGAGGGTCATTACCGTATGTGTTACGTTCTCTGATCCGACCATTACGCCCGTGAATAAACATCTCGGACTTATTATTGATTGCTGATTGGCGTGCAGTCTCTATCGCTTCAGCTTGAGTTTGATGGACACTTCCAGCTTTGGACGCCCCAGCTGATTTTACTGCCCACCCATTCTTGTGGGGTACAACGTGTTTGTTTGACATGAACCTAATTCCTTTCTAAAGGGCAATTAATTGCGTTGCAGCAATCATTACCGAGGGGGTTTAATAATTGCAAGTAGAAAATTTATTGCCGATGTCAAAAACTGAATTTGACTTAAAGAGTTTCTATCAATCACTCAACGATAGGCGACAGGAACTTAAATATTCATGGAAGAAAGTCAGTGACTTAACGGGACTTTCTCCATCAACACTAACTAGGATGGGACAAGGTCGGAAACCTGACATTGATGGGCTAGCGTCGCTAGCAAATTGGGCGAATTTGGATTTATCAGACTTTTACCAGTCAGAAAATAAGCCAAAAAAGAATCGCGAATCGCTGAGTGAGATTCGTGCGCTTCTAAAGGCGGACGCTAAACTGAAAACGCGCGATGTCGAAATTTTGGATGCTTTGATCACGTCAGCATACAAACAGATGAGAAAATAAAATGAAATTGCGAAGAGGTTTTATAAAAGAGGCTGAAGAAATATCACTTAGCTTTCGCCAGGAAATGGGTGTTTTGTCCTCAGAACCTATTTGCGTATTTCGCCTGTGCGAGCATCTGGAAATACCATTGACAAAACTTTCTCAAATTCAAAAGATCAGTGCGGATGTTAGAAAACACCTTATTGACAACAGCTTTGGCGAAACAAAATTTTTTGCCGTCACTTTAAAGCCAAACGGTGTTCCTGAAATTTTGCACAATGATTATGTTTCAGCTGCTAGACAACATTCCGATATATCTCATGAAATTGCTCATATAGTTTTGGGACATGAACCACATGCACTTGTTGGAAAACGTGGCTGTAGACATTACGACAAAATTATGGAGCGTGAAGCTCATGAACTTGGGTATACAATATTGATTCCTAAAGAGTCAGCTCTCTTTGCTGTAGAAAACTTTTCAGATAGACGAGAAGCGGCAAGATATTTTGGTGTGAGCACTAGCTTGTTGAACTATAGAATTCGTAAGTCAAATGCGGATGGCTGGGCCAAAAGTAGAAGTAATAAAAGACGATCTAAGGTATTGGAGGATATATAAGAATACCGATAAAATTCAGAAAGTAAAATTGAAATCTGAGTTGAGATCACAATATTCCTAACGCCCGCAATCCCCACTAAACAGACTCATCCTCGGTTCCCCAGAAAAATTTTATTTCTATCTCAAGGCTTTAACCCAAGATTAAAAAACTTAATCCACGCCTCTCAAATCTATCGTAATTTATATAAGTTGTTTCTGACAAAGCCCCTGAGTATTTGGAGTTTTGGATTTGACAATTTTGGTCGAGGCGGAGTTTGCGTCTTTCGTAAAGTCTATCTCGATCAAACTAAAATTGTTCTTCT
>CAZMEN010000048.1:0-1546 GCA_964565335.1 uncultured Algimonas sp.
TTAGACCGCGAGCTTTTTCCCCACGGTTGTCGTAGCTGCGTTAGCAAGGCGACTTTTTAGGTTTTGCCGGTGGCGTTGCCAGATTGAGTTATCAAGCAGGAAAAAGCTAAAAAGTCGCGTTGTAAAACGCAGACAACCGTGGGGAATAGCGTGAGCGTGGTAAAGGCGATTAGCCAATCCGTTACCCCCACTTGTTAAGAAGTGGGGGCTCCTTGGGGTCTAGTGAGTCATTTTGACTCACAGAGCTAGCCAGTCGTGGAAAATAATATTTTTCACTGCGCTTACTATATGCTTACTGGAAGTTATTGGCCGCGTGGTAGCAACCTACCGTAACGTTAAGCCATTGTATTTAAACGAGAAATGGTAGTGAGAGTGAGACTTGAACTCACGACCTCAGGATTATGAGTCCTGCGCTCTAACCAGCTGAGCTACCCCACCATACCAAGGTACGCGGCATATTTGCCACGAGGTGTGGGGCATATAGACCGTTCGCCCCGTTCTGCCAAGCGTAAAAGTAAGTGAAATTCGGCGGAAAAGTTCTTACGCCAGAAACATCATTTGCGGGTCTTCGAGAAGTCCGCGCATATCCTGCATCATGGCGGCTGCGTCATAGCCGTCAATCACGCGGTGATCACAAGACACGCTGAAATTCATGACTTTACGCTCGGCTATTTCCCCGTTTTCTAAAACCAGTTTTTTACGGATTTTATTCGGGCCAAAAATAGCGACTTCGGGGCGGTTGATGACGGGGGTTGTCACGATGCCGCCCAAAGGGCCTAGCGATGTCAGCGTCGTAGAAGCCCCGCTCATTTCTTCGGGTTTTAATTTATTCGTGCGCGCGCCCTCGGCCAATCGCGCAATCTCTTCGGCCATTTGCCAGACATTTAAGCTCTGCGCTTTGGCCAGTACAGGCACAACAAGGCCAATATCGGTTTGTGTTGCAATGCCCAGATTAAGGTCGGAGAATTGCGAAACATAGCCGCCTTCAAACCCGTCCGATCCGTCCATATAGCGCGCATTAAATTGCGGCCAATCGCGCAAGGTCACAGCCAAAGCCCGAATGATGAGCGGGAGCACGGTGAGTTTGGGTTTATCGTCAGATTTCTTGGCATTGATACGCGCGCGGAACGCTTCCAATTCCGTCACGTCGATTTCTTCGACATAGGTGAAATGCGGGATATAGCGCTTGGCGTCTTGCATGCGCTGCGCAATCACGCGGCGTAGCCCAATGACTTTAATGCGGGTCTCACCGTCAGCAGGCTCGACCGCTTTTTCGAGTAAATCTAAATCGGCATGAGTGACCTGTCCGTCTGCACCGCTTGCTTTGGCGCGGGAGAGATCAAGCCCTTTATCCGCCGCACGTTTGCGCACCGCTGGACTGGCCAAGGCTTTCCCCCCCTTATACCGTTCACTCCGTTGGACAATGGGGGCGGCTGCCGAAGCTTTGCTTGGCTTTGGAGGTGTTGGGGATGGGGCCCGATTTCCATCGGGATTTACGGGGGCGCTTTGAGCGTCGCCCTCGGTTTCCAAAATCACGAGATGCCCA
>CAZMEN010000048.1:1556-20917 GCA_964565335.1 uncultured Algimonas sp.
GATGCCCACCGACGGCAAACATATCTCCTTCGTCGCAGCCGAGAGACATCACTTTGCCTTTGACGGGAGAGGTCAACTCAATCGTCGCCTTGTCTGTCATCGCATCGGCGAGGGGTTCGTCTTCATCGACTTCGTCTCCGATGCCCACATGCCACGCGGTAATTTCGGCTTCGACAACGCCTTCGCCAATATCCGGCAATTTGAAAATAAACTCACCTGAGCCGCTCTGATTATTCGCGGGCGTAGCCATTTCTTCTTCAACTACGGCATCGTCTGACGCCTCAGCCTCACCGTCCGTTTCTAGAATAACGAGCGCGCCGCCCACGGCGAACATATCGCCTTCTTCGCAGCCCAAAGATGTCACCACACCGTCAACCGGCGAGGTCAGTTCTATCGTGGCTTTGTCGGTCATGGCGTCGGCTAACGGCGCATCTTCTTCGACGCGGTCACCCACGGCCACATGCCAAGCTGTAATCTCTGCCTCAACAACGCCTTCGCCAATATCCGGCAGTTTAAAAGTAAAATCGCCCATGGTCCCTACGCCGCCTTCATCACCGCTTCGACCGCGCGTGTAACGCGTTTTGGCCCCGGGAAATAGGCCCATTCTTGGGCATGAGGGTAAGGCGTGTCCCATCCTGTCACGCGCTGAATGGGGGCTTCCAATGAATAGAAACAATGTTCTTGAACAAGCGCCGAAAGCTCTGCGCCGAAGCCAGATGTGCGGGTCGCTTCATGGAGTATCACGCAACGCCCCGTCTTTTTGACCGAGTGTTTAATGGCGTCTAAATCCAATGGCAGTAGCGACCGCAGGTCAAGAATATCGGCATTGATACCCATTTCTTTCACCACAGCGTCGGCCACCCATACCATCGTGCCATAAGCCAGAATCGTGACGTCGTCGCCTTCAGCAATCATCCGCGCACTTTCAAACGGGACGGTGTAGTGACCGCTAGGCACTTCCCCCAATTCATGCGTTTTCCAATTGAGCGCGGGTTTGTGCGGGTCTCCATCAAATGGTCCGTTATAAAGGCGCTTGGGCTCTAGAAATAAAACGGGGTCATTATCTTCGATGGCAGAAATCAACAGGCCTTTGGCGTCATAGGGATTAGACGGGATGACCGTCTTCAATCCTGCGATATGCGTAAACAATGCTTCTGGAGATTGACTATGTGTTGTCCCGCCATAAATGCCGCCGCCAACAGGCGTGCGAATTGTCAGCGGCGCTGTGAAATCTCCATTAGAGCGATATCGCAAACGCGCGGCCTCTGAGGCAATCTGATCATAGGCGGGATAAATATAATCTGCGAATTGAATTTCTGCGACAGGGCGAAGGCCATTGGCCGCCATACCAATGGCGATACCGACTATACCGCCCTCAGAAATCGGAGTGTCGAAGCAGCGGTGCAAACCATGTGTTTCCTGAAGGCCCGCCGTACAGCGGAAGACGCCGCCGAAATAGCCTACATCTTCGCCGAAGACCAAAACATCCGGGTCTTGTGCCATCTTAACGTCCAGCGCGTCTCGGATGGCTTCAATCATTGTCATTTGAGGCATTAGTCTAGTTCCTCATTAAACATTTCGCGCTGTTCGCGCAGATGTGTCAGCTCGGTCTCGTAAACTTGCTCGAACATTGTTCCATCCGGGAGCTGCGTCGCATTCGCCAAAGACCCCATAGCCTCTGCGGCCTTGAACGTTTCGCGCACCTCTTTCTTATAGGCGTCAGCTTGCGCCGCATGGCGCGCCTCATCCCACGCGCCAATATGGATAAGGTGTCTTTTCAACCGTTCTATTGGGTCCCCAAAAGGCCAGACCTCGCCTTCATTATCGGCCCGATATTTAGACGGGTCATCCGATGTGGAATGCCCCTCTTTACGGTAGGTATAATGTTCAATCACTGTTGCGCCGCCGCCATGACGTGCCCGCTCTGCCGCCCATTCGGTCGCAGCATAAACGGCGAGAACATCATTTCCGTCTACGCGTAATGTCGCCAGGCCATAACCCGTGCCGCGCGCTGCAAACGTTTCGCCCCGCCCTGCTGCAATGCCTTGAAAGCTGGAAATCGCCCATTGATTATTTACCACATTAATAATGCAGGGCGCGCGGTAAGTAGAGGCAAAATTCAGAGCATAATGGAAATCTCCCTCAGCCGTAGCGCCCTCGCCCGTAAAGACCGACGCAATACCGTCCCTGTTTTTATAGGCTTCTGCCATCGCCCAGCCCACGCCTTGGATAAGCTGCGTACCGAGATTACCAGAAATTGAAAAGAAGCCATGCTTTTTAAATGAGTATAGAACGGGGATGGATTTACCGTCCAAAGGGTCGCCAGAATTGGACAGGACTTGGCACATCATCTCTTTCATGGACGCGCCGCGCGCGAGCAAAATACCTTGCTGCCGATAGGTTGGAAAGGTCATGTCGTCCTGCCTAAGGGCCAAGGCGTGACCAACACTCACCGCTTCTTCGCCCGTGGATTTCATGTAAAAGCTCATCTTACCTTGGCGCTGCATTGTGAACATGCGCTCATCCATGGCGCGGGTGCGCATCATGACTTTTAAGGCCTCTAGCTTTTTATCCGCGCTAAGTTTGGTATCCCACGGCCCTGTGCTTTCCCCGTTAAAACGCAACACCCGAATAAGTTTCAGAGCATGTTCCGCCGTATCATGAGCATCACATAAGGGGTCAGGCCTATCAGGCGTATGATCTGCCGGTACGGAAATATATGAATAATCAGGCGTATCACCCGGACGGAAGGGGGGTTCGGGCACAAAAAGGCGGGACTGGTTGGAGCGGGTCTGTGCCTCCGCTCCTGTCTTGTCGTGCTTATCAGTGTCTGACGCCTGAGCCATATATTGCCTTCTTTTATGCGTGAACGTCTTTTCTACGGACAATTTGCCCAAAACGTTTCGGAACGTTTGACATTTACGCGTAATTTATCCAAAAAACACGATATAAACATAACGTATAAGACGTTAAATGAGATTTAACCGCTAATTTTTTGCGTTAATTTGCTAAGTAGGAGGTTTTCATGCCTGAGATAATCGACAATATCGACGCAAAGATTTTACACCTTATTCAAACGAATGCCGGTTTATCCGTTGCGGATATTTCGGAACAAGTCGGCCTGTCTTCCTCACCCTGTTGGCGGCGCATCAAGCGTATGGAAGAGTTGGGCATTATCCAAAACCGTATCACGGTCCTCAACCGTTCCAAACTCGGCTTAGACTTCGAAGTCTTTGTGGCTGTGAAGCTTGCTCTGCCCAATCGCGCCAATATGGAGAAATTTGAAAAAGCCATCGCCCGCATGCCCGAAGTTGTGCAATGCGCCGTTGTCACAGGCGCGGTCGATTTCATGCTGCGTGTTGTGACCAAAGACATGCATTCATATGAGGACTTCCTGCGCGAAACGCTCCTGTCTATAGACCTGATTTCAGACGTACAATCCCGCATCGTCCTACGCCAAAGCAAAGACAGCAATGCGATACCGCTCAACCTGATTAGCAATGCTGTGCCGCGGAGCGGTTAGGAAAGGCCGCAAGACAGTATATTTTCCTTCAAACTTAACTTTTGGCAATGACCTTTTATTGACTCATTGAGAGGCGCGGCTTAACCGAGCTTCTTATTCATTTTTGGATTTTAAGTGTCATGCCCGTCCCAATTATTGTTCTGAATTTTGGCCACAGCGTCCTACGCTCACTAGAAGATTATACCGATGCAGCCTCCGAAATTTATCGTCATTACCGCCAAGGCCAGAATGTCGTCGCCGTAACTTCGGCCCAAGGGGATCAAAGCGATATTTTAATGGCAGAAGCGCGCCGTATTGGCCCAGAAGGCCGCGCCAAGAATTTACCCGAACTCATTCAACTCGGCGAGCGGCGTTCCGCGGCGCTTCTGGCGCTGGCTTTGGAGCGCATCGGCGCGCCCGCCTTTGTTCGCCAAGCGCGTGATTTGGGCCTGAAAGCCAAAGGCACTTATACGGATGCAGAGCTTGTAGGGTTAAATGCTGATCAACTCCATCAAGACCTTAAAGACCATGATATTGTTGTTATGCCCGGCTATGTTGCCATTGGCGAAAAAGATCGACCCGTTTTATTGGGCCAAGGCGGAGCTGACCTAACCGCGCTTTTCGTGGCGCAACAAATCGGCGCGCCTGCGCTTTTGCTCAAAGACGTGGACGGCGTTTATGCACGCGATCCCAAACAAGCCGGAGACAGTCCGCAGCGTTATACGCATATCAGCTGGGATAAAATGGCCGAAGTCGCTGCGCCCCTGATCGAGCCCAAAGCCCTTGCTTTTGCCAAAGCCAATTCACAGAGCTTTCGCCTCGGCAAACCAGGCATTCCCCTTTATACAGAAATTGGAGCGGAAGACGGCGCGTTAAGCGCCTCGCCCAAAGTTAAGAAACTCCGCATTGCTATGATGGGGTGCGGCGTGGTCGGCGGAGGCGTCTACCGCCGCGTAGCCGCCCATCCGGAGCGTTTCGAAATTGCCAAAATCATGGTGCGCGATATCGATAAATATATCGACCAGGGCTATCGCCCTGAAGAACTCACCACAGATTTTGACGCGCTTTTAGACGCAAAGTCTGACATATTCATTGATGTTTCTGGCGGCATAGAGCCCGCATTATCTCATTCCAAAACCATGATTGAAAACGGCGTCCATGTTGTGAGCGCCAACAAGCAAGCTATTGCAGCAGGCGGGCGAAGCTTGATTGAACTTGCCGCAAAAAAAGGTGCCGCTTTGATGTTCTCTGCTGCGGCGGGCGGCGGCATGCCTGTGCTTGAAATGTGCCTGCGCGAGAGCGGCCGCATCACGCGTGTACGGGCGCTGCTGAACGGAACGACGAATTACATGCTCGGCGAAATCAGTGAAGGGCGCTCTTATGAAGACGCTCTCAAAGACGCCCAAGAAAAAGGCTTTGCCGAGGCGGACCCAACCGCCGATGTCGGCGGGGCCGATGCAGCGGCGAAAATTCGCCTTGTGGCTTTATTGGGATTTGATGAAGAAATTGATCTAGATGATATTCCGCGCGATACGATTGAAAATTTCGCGCCAACAGAACCACCCAAAGGCGCGATAAAACGTATTGCCGAAGTCTGGAGGGATATTAACGGATTCTCGACAAAACTGGAATTAAAAGATCTTAGCTTGAATAACTTTATCGCCCAAGCCGACGGCGAAGAAGCCCATGCCATATTCGACTTTGAAGATGGCGATCAATATCGCATTCGCGGCAAAGGCGCAGGCCGATGGCCAACAACAGAATCCGTTATGGCCGATTTATTCGATATTTCAGCGCTGAATTTGTAAGCTAAGGCTGAATTCGCACAGGCATAGTGGGCTTTGCCTATACGGCAGGCCCGCGACTAAAACGGCAATATTTTCCGTTTTCTTGTATAGCTCGTATAGCCTATATTTGCTCCGAGACGCAGGCCAACACCCGTGCGCACTGGCGCGAGTGTCACGCCATTAGCCCGTTGATAATTCACCGCCATGCCGCCAACTAGATAGGCCGATCCGTCCACGCCGGGGAAACGCTGATAAAGATAATTCGGATCGTTCAGGCCGTAAACCAGTGTAAAGACTTTGCCGGCTTCTGCGCCGACATCAAATCCGACCGTAGGGCCTTGCCAAAAGACGTCTGCTGTGCGGCCATCTTTCATCCACAATGTACCTTTACCGTAACGCACGCCGACTGTGAGCGCGCCGCCGCCCTCCTCGCCCGTGATATAGCCTGTTGGGCGGCCACGGTCTTTGAATAAGCGCTCAATAGCAGACGCCGCGCTTTCGCTCGTCACGCCCAGATGCGTGGAAATCGCCGACATGATTTCGCTTTCGTTGTAATCCGCCGCGTCCTGCCCAGCCTTTGCCTGTGCCGCGCGTATATCCGTATTGCCAAGGGGGCTATTATTGCTGCTGGGCGTACTGGTACAGGCCGATAAAAGCAAAACTGAACCGACCGTAACGGCTAAAGAACGAATACAATTTTGTGGGGTGAATTTGGAGGACATAAGACACCTTTCATATTTCCGGCAAACAAGCCGATTGAAAATCATCAACAGAAATGCGGCATCATGGTTAACAAAGCGAAAAAATTTGCAAAGATGAGCGAAGTTTAAGGCTTTCGTCACCCCCATTAGGGGCGGCCCCCTTTACGGCGAAGACTGGCAAACACGCCTAATAATAGCATCACAATTGACACAATTATGGCAGGAATGAAGACGAAAAATTTAATCGCGGTAAACACGCCTGCCGCTGCCCCAAAAACGATATGGTCCGTCGATAGTAATAAGGCCAAGGCGCTATCTTCCAACACATCCGCGAGTAAAAAACCGATAGGCAAAACAAAAAGCCATTGCCAGTAGCGCGACGACAATCGCGCCTGCAAAATACCAAAGGCTATTCCGGCCTCAAAAACAAGCGCCTGTAAAATCATATAGGGCACATCGAAAATTAGCGCGAGATATTTAAGCCTGCGGCCCTCGGCGCTTAAACCCGCAATCGCCGCCTTGGCCTCAGCCCCCGTATAAAACCCTCTTGCTTGCAAAAGGGAATACCCTTCTAAATGGGTCAATTGGCCAAAATATCCAGGACCAACATACCACGCCGTATAAAGCGTAAAAACGAGGAACAAAGCTACAAAGCGCCAACCTTGGAAGCGATAGAACGGGGATGACGCAACGCGGATCATATAAAACTCATAAAGCCAAACGTCCGCCATGACCAGACCACACGCCCCCTGTCATAAAGCCAGAGTAAGCGCGAAATCTATTGATTGCCCCCATGTGATAGGCAATACCAATCATATGACTTTACGCGATTTGGAATATATTTGCGCCGTGGCAGAGCATCGCCATTTCGGGCGCGCGGCGGAGGCCTGTTTCGTTAGCCAACCAACCCTGTCAGGGCAAATTAAAAAGCTCGAAGAAACGCTGGGCGTCATTTTGTTTGAACGAAGCCATAAAAGTATTCGCGTCACCGATATCGGCAAAGAAATTATCGCCATTGCCCGCGAAGCGCGCGACGCCGCCAAGCGTATCAAAACGGTCGCTGCCTCGGCACAAGACCCGTTGGCTGGGACTATCTCGCTCGGGCTCATCCCGACCATCGCGCCATACCTCATCCCGCGTTTCGTCAGCCGCGTGCAGAGCGACCTCTCAAGCCTCGCCGTGCATTACCGCGAAGATATTACTGAACGGCTAAATGAGAGCCTGCTCTCCGGTGAGCTTGATATGGCCGTTTTGGCTACCCCGCCAGAGGATGACACCCTCACCTCTATCCCGCTTTACACAGAGCCGTTCTGGCTCCTCTTTCCGCAAGACCACGTATTTAATGACGTCGAAACCATCAGTATGAAAGAGGTAGACAGCCATGACGTGCTGCTGCTCACCGAAGGCCATTGTTTTCGCGATCAGGCGCTGTCCATTTGTCGCCCCCACGGCAAGCGCCGCCAACAGAGCTTGCGAGCGACAAGCTTGGAAACGCTCATCAATCTAGTCGCGTCGGGCCAAGGCCTTACCCTCGTCCCGGCTCTGGCCATCCGCGAAGGCTGGATAGAGACGACGAGTTTAGGCTACCGCAAAATCACAGATAAAGGCGCGGCGAGGCAGATTAACCTGACCTATCGCAAACGCTTCCCGCAAAGCGAAGCCGTCAAGGCCATGGCTGAAACCATCCGTGCGGGCCTACCCAAAAGCGTCACGCCGCTGTAAGGTCACATCAAAGGAAACAATTATGAGACTGTCATTCGAAGGCGGCCTGCTTGGCCTTATCCATTTGGCGCTGTCCATCTGGGCCATTATCAGCGTGGTGAATTCCCGCGCGGGGAATCTCTCCAAAACCCTCTGGATTTTATTTATCCTGTTCTTCCCGCTCATCGGCCTCATCGTTTGGTTCTTTATCGGGCCAAAATCAAAGCGGTAACGGCTTCGCCACGGCGGCTATATTACAGTTTGGATCAACATATACGAAATGAATAAAGTCCCAATTTGAACACCCCTTACCTGTTAGGCAGCGAGATGAAGAGCATTCTAACTTGGATGACCTATGCAGTTTAAGACGCCAGCTACTCTCAAGAGACATACTAAGAATATTTAGAGGTCAACCTCAAGCCGAATGGGATCCAATCACAGCACCCGTTTGTATCTAAGAACACATTTAAGTTAAGATGGTGGTCAATTCATTTGCCATGACAAAGCCTATTGGATTTCTCTTTGGGTTCATTTCTAAATGAGTTATGTCAAATCTATGCGATCCTCACTTTTGTTATTTCCGTTATGCCTATTAGTGGCTTGCAATAGCGACCAGAAGATTTCTGAACTTGATAGCTGCGAACTCGCCTCAGTGAAAACCGTTTCCATACCGGCTGGGGACATTATTCTTGGCTCAAAAAGTGGATACCCAGAAGAACGCCCAAGATCTGCGACAGTCTCTGAATTTGACATCGACATTACCGAAGTGACGAATAATCAATTCAGACAATTCATTGCAGAGACTGGCTATATTACCACAGCAGAAAAACCACAGCCCGGATCGATTAAGGCTGGAGGCGCTGTTTTTAAGCAGCCAACAGCGAATAACCCTAATTGGTGGCAATTTATTGAGGGCGCAAATTGGAAGCATCCAGAAGGACCAAATTCTAATATAGACGGCCGTGACAACTATCCTGTTGTTCAAGTCTCACTCATAGATGCCAAGGCTTATGCAGATTGGGCTGGACGCTCTATTCCTACAGAGTCTGAATGGGAATATGCGGCCAGAGCAGGAACGGAGTCTGAGTTTGTTTGGGGAGATCAACGCGCGCCTGATGGAAAAGAACAAGCAAATACTTGGCAGGGAGCGTTTCCAATCCAAAACACAAAAGCAGATGGTTATAACTTGCGCGCACCTGTGGGCTGTTATGAGCCGAATGGGTTTGGCCTTTATGACATGATCGGGAATGTTTGGGAGTGGACAGTCAGTGAGTATGAATTCTCTCGAACTCCTAATAGCTATGCGATCAAAGGCGGATCATTTCTGTGTGCGCCAAATTATTGCGCGCGCTACCGCGCACCCGCCCGTCAGCCTCAAGAGGCTGATTTTTCTACAAACCATATTGGGTTTCGGACTGTCAGTAAGCCAATTGCTAACTAATGAATAAAAATGTCAGCATGACGTTATCCACCATTGTGCAGTCTATGCCCATAAAACCATCTATCTGATTGCCCGTTGGCGAAAGCGCTCCGCACTGAGCGCCTGTCGCACCAAAACGATTTCTCAAAATAAGAGCATGTGTGCTCGTCACGCCATCATTATACGTAATACCCTCATCGCTCACTCGCCTGGGAGGCGTCGATTCGTATACGCCCAAAATAGGCCCCCACGAAAACCCGGCCTTTTTCGTCAATTGTTGGGCCAGAGAACATGTTATTATATTTTTGCCCCCCCAAGATATAGTGGAATGTCGGTTCACCCGTTAGCCAATTGACGGCTTCCAAGGTCCATTCATTATCTCTTGCGCCAATGAAGTAAACTTGGTTTGATCCAGTCGAGACCCATGGCACGCCATTGGGCGAGCTGATGGTTTCATTGACCCAAGCTTTTTCCAAGCGTTGCAGTTTCGGATTCCATTCAAACTTTTGAACGCCGTAAGGTTGGAATTTGGGGTTATTTCCTAACGGGCCAATTGTAGCGCCACGCCCCACACCTTCAGTTGGCATGAAGAACGGTGTATTTCGTGGGGTATTATTGACGACTAACGCTCCATACCCTGCGACAATGACAGTTTGCTCAGATTGTATGGCCTGTACATTTAAATCGCCCATATCAGCGGGGGCTTGGCCTGCGATACGGCGGGAGGGGGCACCGTCCAATTTTTGCCAGCCATCGGGAATATCATCGCGCCAGAACAAAGTGACATTCATTCGGATATCGCCATCCGTGATAACGACAAATTTATCCTCATCTCCAAACCCCATCAAGCTGGGGGTTGCACCTGAACCTTCCAAGTGACCATTGCGATATTCCGCCGTCCAGGCCCCATCTGTTTCATCCGTGGAGAGCCTATCTCCGTTCCAAACAATTTTATGCATATGGTTACGCGAGACCGCATAGATGCCGCCTGCTTCATCAATTGCGATTGAGTTTCTGACCCAGCCATAGCCTGTCCCGTGCGTGGACGTATCTTCGGTATCGGCATGTTTCATGCGAATTGAACGATACTCGGTTAAGTCGGGCGATACGGCAATCATCGTCCCTTCTTCGAGAGGAAACACGATCCAACCATCATAGGTCATATTCATCCCGACACTGGCTCCAGCCAGTTCAGGCGGCAGTTGAAAGCGGGCTTTCTCCACAATCCTCGAACTCGCATCCCCTTTGATTTGGTCTCCATAAGCAACAACAGAGCCATCTTTCTTGGCGATATAAAACCAGTCATTCGCCCCGACCACCGTATAAACACCAGAGAGATCCTTAAGCGGCATCATTGACTTCAAAGCCGTGAAAATTGCACTAGCTCCGTTGTTTTTATCTAGCTTTGCAATAATTTTATCTGCCCACACTTCATCATATTTCTCAGCGACGTCCGAAGGCAGATGATCGATTATTTCATACGTTGTTTCGTCAAGTTTGAACACGCCGTTCACGCCATTCGTCCATACCACACGTTTTCCGTTAGGATATTCGCTCGAAATATTGACGCCAAAATGACCCGGTCCCAGAAAACGGTAGGTGATTTCGCTGTCTTTAAGACGGCGAGTTGAATCCAGAGGGCCCGGAATTGGCGTTGAGTCTTGCTGTGCAGGATCGCCATGAGGAATAGGGTTTGTGCTCTGCCCAGCCATGAGGTTTACTGCCGGAAAATTCATATCCATCGGAGACGCGGAGGGGTCAGCCATTTGAGGCGCGAGCGGTAAATCCAAATCAGGCCGTGGTGGCGGGGGCCCAAACTCGCAAGATTTGAGGATAAAGAAACCAATCAGGGCGACAAGAAGCAGACCAATTATTTTAAAAAAACGTCTCATAAATCATACTTCTTTTGGATATTATTATGGGCTAAAGCACTTCAAAAAGGCCGGCCGCCCCCATACCGCCGCCAACACACATTGTACTGACAATATATTTTACGCCGCGACGCTTACCTTCAATAAGGGCATGTCCGACCATACGCGCGCCGCTCATTCCGAACGGATGTCCGATTGAAATCGCGCCGCCATTTACGTTCAAGTTATCATTAGGGATACCAAGTCTATCGCGGCAATAAATCACCTGAACGGCAAAAGCTTCATTTAATTCCCAAAGGCCGATATCGTCCATTGTCAACCCATGCCGTTTCAAGAGTCTCGGCACAGCAAAAACTGGACCAATTCCCATCTCATCCGGATCGCAACCTGCATATTCAATACCGACAAATCGGCCAAGCGGGACAGCCCCGCGTTTCTCCGCGAGCTTGCTATCCATCAATAAGGCTGCTGAGGCGCCATCTGAAAGTTGACTGGCATTTCCCGCAGTGATGTTGTGCCCTTGCTTAACGAAATGACCGTCCTTCCAGACTGGCTTCAACCCGGAAAGGCTCTCCTGCGTAGTCCCCGGCCTATTACCCTCATCTTTTTCGAGCGTGACATCATGATTTGATAGCTCTCCCGTTTCGCGGTTTTTTACAATCATCGTCGATGATAAGGGAACAATTTCTTCGTTGAACTTTCCTGCCTCTTGAGCGGCCGCCGTGCGATCCTGACTTTGCGCCGAATACTCATCTTGAGCCTCACGCGATACACCATAGCGTTCGGCCACGATCTCGGCCGTTTCAATCATCTGGATATAGGCTTTCGGCGCGGCTGCAACCGCCGCTTGCGAGACTGCACGGTGACTATTTTTATGTTTGGTTTGCACCAGACTGATCGACTCGACGCCCCCACCGACGGTGACATCGGCGTTACCTGTCATGATAGATTGCGCCGCCATAGCAATGGCCATCATGCCTGAAGAACACTGACGATCGACAGTCGCGCCCGGCACGCCGCGAGGTAGGCCTGCCGTATATGTCGCCAATCTTCCGATATTATAAGCTTGGCTACCCTGCTGAGCGGCACAACCAAGAATGACATCATCGACTATCTCGCCTTCGACACTTGCGCGCGAGACAGCATGGCGCACAGCATGCCCTGCGAGAACGGGCGCTTCGGTATCGTTAAACGCGCCTCGAAAAGCTTTGCCAATCGGCGTCCGGGCAGTGGAAATAATAAGAGCGTCGCGCATAAAAAGTCCTATAATTGAGTGATGTTGCTTGGCCCCCAATAGGCCTTCATTTCGGTAACTTTACCGTCTTCATTGAACGCAAAAGTGTCGATAATATCGATAGTCATGCCGCCTTTGGGCAATTCGACCTCAACCGCGACGTCGCCATCAACATGAGTCATGCCGCCAACCGTGCAGCGAAACGGAAAGGCAGCGCAATTTCCAGCAATCCGCGTTGGACCGACAAGTTCCAGCTTGGCGCCGTTTTTCACGGCTAATTCATAAAACGCCCTGATCGCGGCTTTTCCCTCTTTAGGCGGCGTACCCACGGGATCTGTCACTGTCGCGTCATCCGAATATAGATCCGCTATCCCAGCCGCATCTTGCGCATTAAAGAGACGGATATAGGCCTCAACGGCTTGTTGCATATGTTCTGACATAAATGGCTCCTTAAGGATAATAACGGCTGATAGTATCAACGACGCAGGCAGGTTTCTCTTCACCCTCTATTTCGATGGTTACACGCAGAGTAGACTGATAACCTCCGGGTACTTCTTTGATCTCGAGAAATTCACCATGCCCTCGAACCTTGGAACCCGATTTCACAGGATTGAGAAAACGGACCTTATCGGTTCCATAATTTATACCCATCTTCATACCTTTGATTTCAAGAATTTCTGGCATGAGTTTCGCGGCAAGTGACAGGGTGAGATACCCATGAGCGATTGTTGTACCAAAAGGTCCGTGCTTTGCTTTCTCTTCGTCAATATGAATCCATTGATGATCCCCTGTCGCATCGGCAAAAGTGTTGATACGGTCTTGAGAGATTTCCATCCACTCTGACGGTCCTATTTTCAGGCCTTCTTTGCCCATTAAATCGCTAGGTGCCTCAATAACTGTGAGTGTCATAATTTCCTCTTCTGCCTTAGCGGCATGTTCCCTTGTATAATATTGTATAATTCTCTCTGGACGCTTCACAGCTATTGCCAAAGGTTTGAATCATCGTTTGGCAAGGCGCTCTGAAGCATTGCAAAGCGCGTTCCGCGCAGCTTGCCTGAGCCACAGCGGGCGTTAGACAGCATTAAAAGGGTAAAGGCCGACGAGAGAAAAATGAGATAAGTTTTCACAAACAATGCCCTCAAGCCCGCTGACTACTGGTCGAAATAACTTCGCCAGTCATGTAACTCGAATAATCGGAGGCAAGGAAAACCATCACATTGGCCTGCTCCCACACTTCACTTCCGCGGCCAAAGGCCTCTTTGGCCTCAAGCTCAGCAAGGAGCTCTTTACTTGTGACCTTGTGTAGGAAAGGATGCAACGCAAGACTGGGCGCAACCGCATTGACCCGAACGCCATACTCCGCACCTTCCACGCCTGCACATCGCGTGAGCGCCATAACGCCGGCTTTAGCCGCCGCATAATGGGCTTGTCCCTTTTGTGCTCGCCACCCCAGAACCGAGGCGTTATTGACAATCACGCCCCCGCTGCCGCCAGAGTCATAAGAGGCTTTCATATATTGCATCGCCGCACGGTTAATACGGAAGCAGCCATTAAGCGTCACATCCATGACCACCATCCACTGCTCATCGGTCATATCAACAACGTTTGCCGTGCCGCCTAACCCCGCATTATTAATAACAACATCGATACCGCCGAGTGATGTTCCGGCAGTCTTTATCAAGCCGTCAACATCCTCCTGCTTAGTCACATTACAGATGGCATAATCAGGGCGTTGGCCTGTCTCGGCCTCTAAGGTGTCTTGCGCCTTTTGCAGGCGGCCTTCATGGATGTCCGAGATAAAAACCTGCGCACCTTCTTCGATGCATTTTTTAGCCGCCGCGAAGCCAATACCTGTGCCGGCTGCTGCTGTAATCACAACGCGCTTTCCTTTCAGAAGGCCATGGCCTGGCACATATTCCGGTATGTTTTTAAGGTCTGTCATACTTAGCCTTTTATAACTGTGCCGCCGCCGCGCGGTTCTTTGGGCATGCCCAAAGCGCGTTCAGCAATAATATTGCGTTGTATCTGATTGGTCCCGCCGTAAATCGTATCGGACCGTGAAAACAAAAACAGCTTTTGCATTTTGTTATATTCGCCCTCTTCTAGGATTTCAGCAGATGCACCCATGACATCCATAGCAAGTTCGCCCAAATCACGATGCCAACTCGCCCAGTAAATTTTGGACATGTAACCCTCTTTGGTAAGTTCACCTGTCTCAGCGGCTTCGAGGGTGCGCAGCGCCGTAAACCGCATAATCTTCAACCCCGCATAGGCCTTCGCAATTCGTTGACGAATATGCGGGTCACGAGATGCGCCGTTTTTCTTCGCTAATTCCACAATTTGGCGGAACTCATCCGCAAAGGTCATTTGTTGACCGAGTGTGGACGCGCCGCGTTCAAAACCCAAAAGCGCCATCGCAATTTTCCAACCATCACCGATGCCGCCGATGATATCCTCTTCCCCGCAAACGGCGCCGTCAAAGAAGACTTCGTTAAACTCGGCTGTGCCGCTCATCTGTTTAATCGGGCGAATATCAATGCCTGGCTGATCGAGTTTAACGAGCAGGAAGACTAATCCGTGACGCCCGATTGAACCCTCTTCCGCACGGGCGACGACAAAGATATAATCCGAATCCATTGCCAAAGATGTCCAAATCTTTTGGCCGTCAATAACCCACTGTCCGTTTTCAACGCGCGCTTTTGTTTTAATGTTAGACAGGTCTGAACCTGCATTGGGTTCGCTATAGCCTTGGCACCAAAACTCGGTACCCTCTTTTATACCCGGAAGATATTTTGCTTTTTGTTCTTCCGTCCCAAAAGCAATAATTGTTGGCGCTAAAAGCGTCTCGCCGATATGACCCGCGCGTCCCGGCCCGCCATGGGCAGCATATTCTTCATTGAAACCGACAACATCATTAAGGCTGGCTCCGCGCCCGCCATATTCAATGGGCCAACTTACCCCAATCCAGCCCGCCTCCCCCATTTTGCGTTCCCATTGCAGGCGCAACCCCGGAAAAGCCTCTTCGTCACCGGGCGTCGCGCGGCCGCGCAAACATTCATACTCTCCGCAGAGATTATCCGTCATCCATTTCGAAAATTCCTCGCGCAACTCACTCATGCGGCACCTCCGAATATATGATCTGCGAGGCGGTCATAATCCCGCGCGGACCCCCCAAACATGGACTTATTTGCGCGGGCCCGTTTGAAGAAGAAATGCAGAGGGTATTCCCATGTGAAGCCAATCCCGCCATGAAGCTGTATCGCGTCGCCAGCGACTTTGAAAAACGCTTCCGTTGCATAGGCTTTCGCTATCAAGGCCGCCTGCGTTTTCTCTTCAGGAGGAGCAATCGCGGCCGCATAAACAGCAGAGCGCGCAGCTTCAATCAAGATGAACATATCTGCGCAACGATGTTTAATCGCTTGGAAACTCGCAATCGGGCGGCCAAATTGAACGCGTTGTCCCGCATATTCGAGCGTCATATCAAGGCATTTTTGTGCCCCGCCAACACACTCAGCGGCTAAAGCAATGAAAGATTGAGTAACGATTTCATTGAGCTGATCTTGCGTCGTGGTTCCTACAATAGTGATGTCGTTTTCTGCAACGCTGCTCCAATCCATCGCGCTAAAACTTCGTGTTGGGTCCATGGTTTTTTCCGGGGTTATGGTAAGACCTTTAGCCCCCACTGGAATCGAAATAATTTCAATCCCATCATTTTTGCACCGCGACAGAAATATCACATCCGCGCAGTCCCCATAGACTGTATTGAAAACACGTTTTGCTTTAGCATCATGACCATCGCAATAAGCCGCTTTCATATCTCCTGACGCTATTTTTGGCAGAAAGGTTTTCTTGGTATCTTCTGTGCCCACCGCCGAAATCAAATCAGCGACAATCCCGCAGGTCGTTAGAAAGGGAATAGCGCAAAGGCTCGCGCCCAATTCCTCCATTACCACGACACGGCCTAAATCGCCAAGGGCTGCCCCATCATAATCTTCATCAATCGCGATACCCGCCATGCCAAGTTCTTGCGCAAAGCTCTGCCATGCATCCACATCAAAGGCCTTGCCCAACTGATAAACCCGCTCAGGTCCCTTACCGCCATCATACCACTCTTGCAGAAACCCGCAAGCCGCCTCTCGAATCATGTCATGGTCATCGGTGAAAGGATAGGAGGCCATGGCTAGGTTCCATAAACTTTCTGCGACGGCGGGGTTATTCCCTCTAATTCTGAAATCACATCTCCAATTTCGGACACCTCATATCGAGCGCCCTTATCCTTGACCGGACCTGTTTTCCAGCCTTCTGCAATAGAGAGTTTCCCGCCAAAGCTTTCAAAACAATGCCCATTGATATGAGACGATTTTTCGCTGACCAAGTAACACACCAAGGGGGCGACATTGGCAGGGTCATATTTATCAAAGCTGCCATCTTCAGGCACCTTCATCATTTCTGCGAAAACATCTTCGGTCATGCCCGTACGCCCTTGTGGGGCCACCGAATTGGCCGTTATGCCGTAGCGAGAAAGTTCAGCCGATTGATTAAGGGTCAGGGTAAGGATACCGCCCTTGGCCGCGCTGTAATTGGTTTGCCCAACGGAGCCCTGAAGCCCTGCGCCTGAGCTTGTATTGATAATCCGCGCATTGACCTCTTTTCCCTCTTTGCTTTGTTGACGCCAATATTTGGCCGCATGAGAACTGATGCAGAAATGACCCTTTAGGTGAACTTTAATCACCAAATCCCAATCTTCCTCGGACAGCGAGGTGAACATGCGGTCGCGATTATTCCCTGCATTATTGACCACAGCATGGAGGTCGCCAAATTCGTCAATGGTGGATTTCACGATGTCAAAGGCACTGCTATAATCCGTGATATCGCCAAGGTTGATGATCCCGTTACCGCCCGCCTTTATTATCGCATCAACCGTAGCTTGGGCTGTTTCGGCATTGATATCATTGACCACAACATTAGCGCCTTCTGCGCCGAGCGCGAGAGCATAAGCGCGGCCTAGGCCGCCGCCTGCACCCGTGATGATAACGGTTCTATCTTTGCAGAAATCCCCCATCCTTATAGCCTTTCGATAATCGTTACATTAGCCACGCCGCCGCCCTCACACATAGTTTGAAGCCCATAGCGAGACTTGCGGCGCTCCATTTCATGCAACAACGTGGTCATAAGCTTTGTTCCCGTTGAACCAAGGGGATGACCCAAAGCAATGGCTCCGCCATTTACATTCGTCTTTTCGTGCGGGATGCCTGTTTCCTGCATCCATGCCATAGGAACAGAGGCAAAAGCTTCGTTGCATTCTGCAATATCAATATCATTGGCGCTCATACCCGCACGGCTCAGGGCGCGTTTTGTCGCCGCGATAGGACCCGTCAGCATCAAAATGGGGTCATCCCCCATCACACCCAAATGATGAATTCGTGCACGGGGCTTAAGGCTATAGCGCTTCACTGCAGCTTCCGACGCAATCAAAACGGCCGAAGAGCCATCACAGGTCTGACTCGAAACACCCGCTGTAATCAAACCATGTTCATCAAAAGCTTCGAGCTCTGCCATACGCTCCATCGTTGTGTTCGCGCGGATTGTTTCGTCCTGCCCCAATCCATTGATTGCAGTAATTTCTCGGTCGAAACGGCCTTCGCTCCGAGCCTTGTCAGCCCGCTGATGGCTAGCCAGTGAAAATTTCTCCAAGTCTTTGCGAGAAAAACCCCACTTTTTTGCGATTTCCGATGCCCCATAAAACTGATTAACCGGCGCTTTTCCAAAACGCTCTACCCAGCCCGGCGAAGTATGGAACACATGATCAAACCCCAACGTTTGCCCCGCAATCATCGCAGCGCCAATTGGAATTTTACTCATAGTCTGGACACCACCCGCAATCACCACATCTTGCGTTCCGCTCATCACAGCCTGCGCAGCAAAATGCACGGCTTGCTGGGACGAACCGCACTGCCTATCGATGGTTACGCCCGGCACGACTAAATCATAGCCCGCAACTAACCAGGCAGAGCGAGCAATATTCCCTGCCAGCGGACCAACGGCATCGAGACATCCGAAAATTACGTCATCATATTCTGTTTCGGGGATATCGTTACGTTCAACAATTTCCTTAATGACATGCGCGCCTAAATCTGCGCCATGTATATCTTGCAGACTTCCTCGCCGTTTGCCCGTGGGCGTACGCGTCGCATCAATTATATAAGCCTCAGCCACCTAAATCTCCTAAGCAAAGCTCTGACCGGGGCCGAGTGCGGCCTCTCCGTTCAAAACATAATCTTCTAATTTCTTCATGTGATAGTTTCGGTCGCCCCATTCCCCGCACAGGGCCCAGGCGCGTTTCATAAAGAGATGCAAATCCACCTCAAATGTATAGCCCATTCCGCCGTGTACCTGAATAGCGGTCTCCGCCGCCAGCATCGCTGTATCAATCGCGGCAACTTTTGCATTGTGAACCGCCGCCCCGCCCTTGATAGCCGCGAGGTGCATAATGGGCCGGGTAAATTCAATCTGGGTATAAACATTTGCCAGTTGATGCTTCACCGCTTGGAAGGACCCAATCGGTTTTCCAAATTGATGGCGGTCTTGCGCATAGTCCACCGACATATCGACCATACGCTGTGAAAGACCGATGAGTTGAGCAGCGGAGAGAACCGCGCCGTGAAAATTAACGCTTTCAATATTCTCGTCATTGCCGTTCTTAGCTTTGATTAATTTACGCAATGGATCAATTGAGGTTACAGGTTTACCCGTTTCTGAAAGCGAAGCCTCTACATACGGGCGCAATTCACTTCTTACGGCACGCTGTATTGGCCCTGAAAGCTCGCCCTCCTCGGCGTGAGGGACCGTAATACCCGCAATCTCAATATAGGGTTCTGTCAAGCCCGCATAACCTGCTGCTTCCGCGACCGCGGCCATTACGACCAAAGGCTGCGCCAGCCCTCCAGCATTTTCTGGAACCATGAGGCCAAGCAAACCTAGTTCGGAAAATTGTGGCCAGAGGTCAGCGACCTCTTCTCCGGCCACCATTTTTCGCATGCGTTCAACAGTGTTCTCACCCTCGAAGAAAGCTTTCGCGGCCTCAATTAAATCTTGCTGATCTTCTGTGAAACGGAAATCCATGGCGCTACTTCCTCGGCAATCCG
>CAZMEN010000049.1:0-20411 GCA_964565335.1 uncultured Algimonas sp.
GGCTTACGTCTCAATCAGGTCACGCTCGGCGCAATTGATATGGCCACGAGTATAACCTTTTATGAAAAACTTGGCCTTAAATTAATTGTCGACTCAGCGCCGCGTTATGTGCGGTTTGAGTTTCCAGAGGCCTCACAAGGCGACCCCGCTACATTATCCCTGCACAGCGTTAATAAAGATTGGAAAGCCGCAAGTGATTGGCCGCTTATCTATTTCGAAGTGGATAATCTCGACACGTTTCTGAGCGATAAAGCCCTTTCGCCCTTGTTGCCGCCTGAAACCAAGGCCCATTTATGGCGAGAGGCGGACATACTCGACCCGAGCGGCAATCGCATCCGCCTCTATCAAGCCGAAGAAAACAGACGTTTTCCTCCTTGGCGCGTCTCGAATTAGGCGGCTGCCTTATCTCTCCCGGATCTCTCATTCTTGTTATTGGAAAGAGAGGCTATTTCTAAATAGGCAAGTCTCATGAAAAAATTTGCTCTGACTCTCGCCGTAATTCCGCTTACATTTGCCACGTCATCCCATGCACAAATGCCCGAACGTATGGCTTCTGACACAGCCGGCACAGGTTATGTTGGTGTCTCAGGCGTTCTGATGTCAGAATATTTTGGATCTTCCGAAGAAGATGTGCAGGTTTTACCTTATCTGAGTCTGGATGACGTCAAAGGATTTGATTTATTCGGTACGGCCCTCACCTATCGCGCCTTTGAAATTGGCACGGGCGAAGGACTTGATAAATGGTCACTACGCGCTGGCCCTCGTATTGCGTATCAACCGGGCCGGAATAGCGAGGACAGCCCTACGCTAAACGGCTTCGAAGATGTCGATGGCAGTTTCCCCCTTGGTGGTTATATCCGCAGCACGCTAGGCCCTGTTGGTTTGCGCCTAGATGTTGGGCAAGATATTGCGGGCGGACATGACGGCCTAACAGCGGATGCCTCTATCGGAACATTTTATCGTGCCGGAAACTTTGCTATACAGCCGTCGGCCACGGTGAGTTGGGCCGACAATAAGCACAATGATAGCTTCTTTGGCGTGAATGTCGCGCAGTCCGCTGCCTCGGGCTTGGACGCCTATGATGCTGGCGCGGGAGTTTATAGCTATTCCCTCGGTGTCTTAAGCTGGGTCGAATTTAAAGAAAAATATGCGCTGGTCTTTGTCGGGTCCTATCGTTGGTTTACAGACGAAGCGACGAACAGTCCTATCTTTAATGCACCAGACGGCACTGATAACGGTGTGTTCGCGTCGGTTAGCTTAGTGCGTAAATTCGACACGACAAAGTGGTAGCTATTGCGACCTAGGCTTTTCAGACCGGACCTGAACACTCGCGACTAAGACGAAACTTATCAGCATAAGCAAATACCAGCTACCGAGTTTGGCCACACTTACGAATTTCCACCCCTCTTGCTGAGACGGGTACGTCCAAGCATGGGCAAATGTCCCGATATTCTCAGCAAACCATATAAACAAAGCGACGAGAAAAAGCCCAATAATCAATGGCATAGCACGATGCTCCTCATCTGCCCGGAACCAAATCATACCGGGACCATATAATACGGCCGAGGCAAGGAAGAGCCCTATGCGGATATCTGGCCCAAAATGATGGGTGAAGAAATTTAGATATATCAGAACAGCCAGAAGTGCTTGCCATCTCAAAGGCGGGAAGCGGTCGAAACGAAAATCGAATATACGCCAGACCCGCGCCATATAACTTCCGACACAGGCATACATAAATCCTGAAAAAAGCGGCACGCCAGCAATATTTAACACGCTCTCTTCGGGATAAATCCACGACCCGACGTGAACTTTAAATATTTCCATTACCGTACCAACGATATGAAACAGCAAAATGATGCGCGCCTCCTCCCAGCTTTCCAATTTGAATAGTAGCATAAGCGCCTGAATAAGGATGGCTGACAGAGTAATGAAGTCGTAACGCGCGAGCAGGGCGTCCGCCGGATAGAAAAGGAATGTCCCCAGTAAAAGAGCAATCATCAACCCGCCAAAAATACACGCCCATGCTTGTTTAATACCAAAACTGATAAATTCAAAAACGACTTGGCTCTTCCACCCGCGCACATAACTATCATGAAGCTTGCTCCGCTGGGCATGTAGAAATTGGTTCAAGTCACGGCTCATAGAATCCCCCTCTGCCAGGCAGCCCTATAAGTAAGATCATCCAGAAATATGGCGATAAAACGAAAATCTTGTGATATTGCGGAATCATGATTGTTGATGAAGAGTTTTTAGAGAAATGGGACGCGTTCCCGATGGGGAAATCCTATGTGATGTTCGGCGATGTTCGTTACAGAACCTATCGTGATATTTATAGAAAAAGCTCAAAGAAACGCGAGCTCTGTATTGCAGTTTCCACGGTGACCAAAGACACCCACCTCACCTTTAACCTCTATCATACTCCCAAAACAGTCCGTCTGAAAGCCAGTGAGAATACAGCGCAAGCCACCGTCGATTTCATTAAATCCTTCACCGCAGACACGGGGGAACAATCAAAACCCAATGATCACAAACGCAGACTTTTTAAGTTCTTATAACGCCATTCCCTTGGGGACATCCTTTGCTCGATTTAATGGAAGGCGTTATGCCGTTACGCGCACGGAAAAAGAGGGTAAACGCGGTTGGCTTTACGCCGAAGAATTAGGCGGAGCAGATTTTATTAGCTGCAATCTTTATCGCCTAAAAAGCGGCACACGTCTTAAGTCCTGCGAAATGCCCGATGAAAAAGTTGTTCAATTTGTTAAACAGCTCGTCATTGCATCAAAGCCCTCGGGAAAACCTTAGCTGTCCGCCATCGTCCAGACGCCCAAATTATTTCCGCTCGGGTCATTAAAATGAAAGCGACTCCCGCCGGGAAAGCTGAATATGGTTTGGGTGATGACGCCGCCGGCATCTCTAACAGCCTGTTCTGAGGCTTTCAAATCTTTGGAATAAACTATGATCAGCGCCCCTTGGTTTGTGGGCTTTCGGTCGCTCTCCATATCAAATCCGCCTTCAACCCCTGCCCCGTGTATGGCGACATAATTTGGCCCCCAATTTTCAAACGTCCAACCAAACACCGCTCCGTAGAAGGCTTTCATCGCCGCGTTATCCTTCGATGGTAGTTCGATATAGTGGAGGCTGTGATGGACAGCATTCGTCATATTTAGCTCCTAAAGGCTCCGAGATTTGCCGGGCTCAATCATATCGAGTGTCAACGGCATTATGGTTTTTTCTGTTATTTTTGACCTCGCTTTTGAAAAGAGCATAAGCTGCTCATCCACCACTGCAATCATCTCTCCGCCCGAGGCCAATTGGTCGAGTAGCATAGGCGGCGCAGCGCGTGTGGCGCAGCCTAATATTATACGGTCAAATGGTGCTTGTCCCGCCCAACCATAACGTCCATCACCATGACGGATGACCGTGTTCATTATGTTCAAGCCAGATAGCCGTTCTTCCGCATCAGTAATCAGCGTCTTATACCGCTCCACCGCGTAAACCCGCGTACAGAGGTGAGACAATATAGCTGTTTGATACGCGCTCCCCGCGCCGATTTCTAAAACTTTATGATCGTTTTTAACCCCAAGGAATTGCAACATCACAGCAATGATCCAAGGAGCCGTGATTGTTTGCCCACAATCAATCGGCAGGCTTTGCTCTTCATATGCTTTGTCAAAATGGGCTTCGGGCACAAAGGCTTTACGGGGCGCCAATTCGATTCCACGCAAGACGGCATTATCGGAAATACCCTTACCCCGCAGGCGCATAACCATGTCAATGACACCCGGATCGAACATCATAAATATGAAGCTCGCATCTTCATTTACTCATCAATCGCATGGGATAAGTCATCCAAGGCTTCGAAATGAGTGAGGTCAGTATGAAGCGGCGTAACCGAAATATAGCCATCGTAAATCGCGCGTAAATCTGTACCGGCTGGCGGGTTAGATTTCTTGGCGCCATATGTCAGCCAAAAGTAATTGCCCCCGCGTGGGTGTTGGCGTTTATCTACGCCAGACATTTGAAAGTCCCGATGGCCTTGCCGCGTGACTTGAATGCCTTTCACGGCCTCGGGCGGCAAATCAGGGATATTGACGTTCGGTACAACATGTTTCGGCCAACCCGCTTCTAATAGCTTCGAGATTATTTTGGGGCTGTGGGCTTCGGCCGTCGCCCAAGGAAGGCTTGTCGCTCCTTGAAAACCGCGGGCTAATGATAAGGCAATGGAGGGTATACCCATTTGCATCCCTTGGAGCGCCCCGGCAATTGTACCTGAAAAAGTAACATCTTCTGCAAGGTTCTGTCCGCGATTAATGCCAGACAAAACCAATTCTGGCGGCGTGTCTACGAGCAGATCTTTCAGAGCCACAATCACACTATCCGTCGGCGTACCTGTTACAGAAAAAACGCGGTCTTCAAGTTTTTGAAGTCGAACCGGATTGTGAAGAGAGACACCGCGCGAGGCAGCGGACTGTTCAGAATGCGGCGCACACACCCAAACATCATCAGATAATTTGGCAGCGATACGGCGCAAAACCGCCATACCCGGAGCGTGAACACCATCATCATTGGTTAGAAGAATTCTCATGCGCTTGTGTAACGCGATTCAATAAAAACGAAAGAGTGAACTCCCGCAAAATTCAGCGCTACTCTCTTCCTTCAACAGCATTGCTGCGGCGGCGGTCAAAGGCTTTAGAAAGAAAAACCATAACTATTCCGGCGATGACGCTATAGAGCCCCATAGCGAATATCTGGTAATCATAAGACACGCCCTTATCAATCAACCATCCCGTCAGACCTGGCCCCGCTGCCGTACAAAATACCATCATCGAAACAATGATTGCCCGTATCGCCCCGAGATATTTTGTTCCGTAAAGCTCGGGCCAAATAGTCCCGGATAGCGTAGAAGAAAAGCCATAAGCCGTACCCAACAACCCCATAAAGACAAAGGCAGACCACTGCCCGCTAAATAACGCCAAAACAAAACAAGACAAAGCCAGTGGAATAAGAAAACTCGGCAAGAGTTTGACGGCGGAATGTCTATCCACCAATCCTCCTGCGATTAATCCGAAGACAATTTTACAAACTGCCATTATCGTGAAGGCAGACGCAAAAGCCGTTAGAGACCAGTTCCGCAATTCGACCAAATAGACTTGATGGAAGAATATGGTCGTCCCGATAAAGGCCGGGGCGAGCATGCCCAATAAAGCCAACCAAAAGAGCGGATCTCGAACCACTTCCTGACGAGTGTAATTTCGAATGGCGCTGTGTTTTGGCAATATCTCGGTCGCGCTGGGCGCTCTTTGTCTTTGGACTAATGAAAGAATGACCGGCAAAGCAACGAACAATAAAAGCGCTACGGCAACAAACCAACTTTGGCGCCAACCAACCCAACCAATAAGCGCAACAAAAAGAAGCGGAAAAATCGCTTCGCCCGCATTATGCCCCAAGACAACCAAGGATACGGCCCGGCCTCGGCTCGCAGAAAACCAGCGCGCTGTTGCCGTCAAGGCATTCTGCGTCATCATCCCCTGCCCGAATAAACGCAACAGATAAATGACACCGATCAAAACAAACAGCTGCGTTGAAAGGGCCATACCCACCATACCCAGAGTTAACAAAGGTATGACAATCAGCGTCACCCGTGCTGGAGATACTTTATCAACGAGCTTCCCGACCCAAGGTAGGCTAAGCGCGCTGCCGAGCGTGGCAACCATATATATAAGGCCGAACTCGCCATGGCTCAGCGAATATTCAGCGCGAATATCACCTGCAAACAAGGCAATGAAAAAAGTCTGCCCAAAAGAGGAGAAAAAAGTGAGCAGGAAACCGCCCAATATCCAGCGCAAATTTTCTCTGATAAATGTCAGAAGGGTCAATGCGGTACTTTCAAAATGAAAGGAGAATTAGTCGAGAAATGTCGAAATTTCATTCAGGTCTTTTTTAATGAGCGCATGGGTTGGCACTTTAGCGGCCTCTGCAGGATATCCCACCACCATTAGGACGAACGGCTTTTCATTGGAAGGGCGCTGACAAATATCTCGCAAAAACCCCATAGGCGCAGGTGTATGGGTTAAGGTCCCAAGCCCAGCAGAATGCAGAGCCGTGATAAGCATTCCCGTCGCCAAACCAACAGATTCCGTCACGTAATAATTCTTTTTATCTTGCCCAGTTTTCTCGCCGCCGCGTCTTTGCGCAAACACAGCAATAAGCCAAGGTGCTGTTTCGAGGAATGGCTTGCTGGCATCTGTGCCCAAGGGAGCAAGCGCGTCTAGCCATTCTTCTGAGGCGCGGCCGCCATAAAACTCCGCTTCTTCAGCTTCGGCAGCAATACGAATTTTACGTTTCACCTCAGCATTTGAAATGGCCACGAAATGCCAAGGCTGATGATTGGCACCGCTTGGCGCCGTGCCTGCCGCTTTGATACAGGTTTCAATGACTGAGCGCGGGATAGGCTTTTCAGAAAAATCGCGAATCGTACGGCGGGTCCTCAACATATTCAAAACTGCCTGCGCACGCGCCTGCATGTCCTGAGCACTGACGTCGTCATAGTTTTCCAGCGGGACGTAATCAGCACTCATAAACCTGTCCAATCCAAGATAACTTTACCCGTCTTACCTGTTTCCATTAAATCAAATGCCTGTTGGAAATCGGTGGCTTTGAACCGATGCGTAATGAGCGGCGACATGTCGAGGCCGCTATCGATCATGGCAAGCATTTTATACCATGTCTCATACATTTGCCGTCCGTAAATCCCGCGCAGCGTAATCGCTTTGCCGACAATTTTCCCGAAGTCTACAGGGAATGGCTTGGCCGGAATACCAAGCATCGCAATATTGCCCCCCATCAGCATGCAATCTAACATTTGATTAAAGGCAGGCTCTGCGCCGCTCATTTCCAAACCGACATCAAAACCTTCTTGCATGCCTATTTCTTTCATTACGGTCCTCAAATCGTCGGCCATAGTGTTCACCATACGTGTACGATTGGTCAGAGTTTTTCCGAAATCTAATCGCCAATCATTGATGTCCGTTAGAACAATACGGCGCGCACCGGCTCTTTCAGCCACGGCCGCTGCCATAATGCCTATCGGGCCCGCCCCTGTAATTAAAACATCTTCGCCAACCAAATCATAAGATAAAGCCGTGTGAACAGCATTTCCAAGCGGGTCGAGGATGGACGCTATTTCAAGCGAAAAGTCTTGACCTAAAGGGATGACATTAAATTCAGGCAACGCTAAATATTGCGCAAACGCCCCGGGGAGGTTTACGCCAATGCCTTTGGTGTCGGGATCCAAATGAAACCGTCCTGCGCGTGCATTTCGGGACTTCCTTCCGACCACATGGCCCTCGCCGCTTACACGGTCGCCAACTTTCACACGTGTTACTGTAGAGCCAATTGCCGCAACACGGCCGCCATATTCATGCCCGACCACTAAAGGGACAGGTACATTATTCTGCGCCCATTCATCCCATTTATAAATGTGCATATCCGTTCCGCAAATGGCGGTGCGCTGGATTTCAATCAGCACTTCGTTGGGCGCGATGTCGGGCACAGATACGTCTTGCATCCAAAGCCCTTTTTCAGGCTTGGCTTTGACAAGCGCTTTCATCGTTTGGGTCATTAAATCACTCCCAACTCTTTTCCGACCTTAGTGAAGGCGGCGATTGTTCGCTTAATCTGTTCCGGAGTATGGGCTGCGCTCATTTGCGTGCGAATTCGAGCCTGCCCTTTGGGAACAACGGGGAAGAAGAACCCGATAACATAAATTCCTTCATCCAAAAGTTTTACAGCCATTTCCTGCGCAATATTAGCATCTCCCAACATGACTGGAATAATTGGATGTTCGCCCTCAGGCAGGTCAAAACCGGCCTTTGTCATCCCGTCTCGGAATTGCTTAGCATTCGCTTTCAAACGGGCGCGCAGGTCATCTCCATTCTGCGCCATTTCAATCGCTTTCAAACTCGCCCCTACCAGGCCGGGAGCCAATGAATTAGAAAACAAATAAGGGCGCGAGCGTTGGCGCAACATATCAACGATGGACTGCTTTGCGCATGTAAACCCGCCCATGGCTCCGCCAAGCGCCTTACCCAGCGTACCCGTCAAAATATCCACATCGCCCTCAACATCACGGTAAGCGGAAGAACCACGTCCGCCCTCACCTAAAAAGCCGGTGGCGTGGCAATCATCCACCATCAATATGGCACCAAATTCCTTTTTAAGCGCTACGATTTCGTCGAGCTTAGCAATCGTTCCATCCATTGAAAAAACGCCATCCGTAGCAATCAATATATGGCGCGCGCCTGCTGCCTTTGCCGCTTCTAATTGAACACGAAGGTCATCCATATCCGACGTCTTAAATCGAAATCGTTTGGCTTTGCAAAGGCGGATACCGTCAATGATAGAGGCATGATTGAGAGCATCAGAAATAATAGCATCTTCTGGCCCAAGCAGTGGCTCGAACACGCCGCCATTGGCGTCAAAACACGCGGCGTAGAGAATTGTATCTTCGAATCCGAGCCAAGCGGCTAGTGCCTTTTCCAATTCTCTATGTTGCGCTTGTGTACCGCAAATAAAGCGCACTGAGGCCATGCCAAAACCATGTTCCTTTGTCGCGGTATTGGACGCCGCAATTAGGTCTGGGTGATTGGCAAGTCCCAAATAATTATTCGCGCAAAAGTTCAGTACATCTTGAGTTTTACCGTTTTGAGAAATTTCAATATCCGACGACTGATCGCTCGTTATAAGTCGTTCACTTTTCCACAAGCCTTCTGCCTTAATTGCGTCCAGTTCCTTGTCTAAATCCGCGTAAAAGCTCTCAGACATAGCAATCCTCTTATTTTGTAGGCTCAATTGAGTTTATTTTGACAACCAATAGCAAATTGACGCATTAAACCAGTTCTATCCTAGACGAAATGGAAAATATTTTGTCCCCCGATAACGAATTTGAGAGCCTGGTAGAAACAATTCTTCAATGCGATGTTTGTTTGCACGCAAAGCCACCTCTACCAGTAAAGCCGAACCCTATTGTTCAAGGTCATAGCCGCGCAAAAATTCGTATTATAGGACAAGCTCCGGGCACATTAGCTCACGCAAGCTCTCGTCCTTTTACAGACCCCAGTGGCAATCGCCTTCGCGATTGGCTTGGCGTCAATGACGATTGTTTTTACAACCCAGAACTCTTTGCTATCACGCCTATGGGGTTTTGCTTTCCAGGGCAGGACAAGCATGGCGGCGATCTGCCCCCGCGCAAAGAATGCGCTCCGCTTTGGCAAGAGAAACTGACGGATTCTATGCCAAATATTGAGCTAACCCTCCTTGTCGGGATGTATGCTGTGAAACATTATCTTGGCCCCAGAGCCGAACGCACTCTTACCGAAACTGTCAGGAAATGGGAGAGTTTTGGAGAAGCCCTCATGCCGCTCCCTCACCCCAGCTGGCGCAATAATGCTTGGATTAAAAAACATGACTGGTTCGCCGAGGAATTAGCAGTCTTAAAACGGCGCGTTCGCAATATCATCGGATCGTAAAATACGAAATCTTGATTGCGCCATTTGCCCGTCCGCATCGACGACTCTCAATGTGTAAAAGCCTGAACTAGGCGGGTCGAATTTTGCAGCCCCATATTGAACATCAAGTTTTCGGCCATTCACATAAAAGCGTAAGTCTTTATTGGATTGTGCGCGTAGCTTTACAGCGGGCATTTTATTGCTCACCAGTAATTCACTCCCATTAACCGGAAAAGAAATTTGCGGGCCGCTATCAAGAATAGATTTAAATGCTATGGCCGGATTTCGTCTTTTGCTCTGGGTCAGTTTTTGCTGTTTTGAGGCTTCATAAGAGGGGTCTCCTATTGCATCGAACAAGTCGAATAATAGGGGCGCTGCAGACTTTCGTCCCGTGTCTCCTGGGCGCGGAGCCCCATCAGGACGGCCCACCCAAACAATAATCGTGTGCGATTTGGTATAACCCGCAGCCCAGCTGTCACGCGCGCCATATGATGTCCCCGTTTTATAAGCGATAGCAGCGCGTCCTTGAACAAGGTGCCCTGGCACGCGGCCTTTTGGCGGCGTCGCACCTGATAATATCCTCGTAATTTCTTGCGCGGATTGGGTGGAAAATAATTGGACCGCCTTAATATTCTCAACACGCTCATCCTTAGTCCATAACAGAGGCCTAGCTACGCCGTCATTAGCCAACGCTGTATAGAGTAGCGCTAAATCGCCCGCCGTCATCCCTGCGCCGCCCAAAGCCAATGACAAACCGCTATCCGGCGTCCTTTGTGTAGGCAATCTTGGAATAGCGCCTGCGGAAACGAGAAGCGCTTCGAACCGCGCAGGACCAATTTGTTCCACTGCCGCAACAGCGGGGACGTTGAGCGAGTGTTTCAACGCATCTTCCAAACGGACACTTCCGTAATAGCGGCGATTAAAATTTTCGGGCTGATAAGCCCCAAACCGTGTCGGAGCATCGCGAATGGTGCTCGTTCCATTGGCCTCTCCATCACTCATGGCGAGAGCATAAATGAAGGGTTTCAGGGTTGAACCGGGCGAGCGCACTGCCTGTGTCAGGTCGAGCCAACCGCCTTCATGGGCGCGTTCGCCTGCACTGACATGGGCGATGACATGCTGTGTTGCGTTATTAACGACCAAAACCGACGTATTTACGTTAGAACTCTCAGACGAAAGGGCCGAATTCAAAACCAGATACGCGGCGGATTGAATTTTTGGATCGATATAGCTTGAGATCGTCTTCCCGCGGCTCATCAATAAGGGCGCGCCAATGACTGAACCTGACGGGAAGTCAAAAAACTCTGTCGGCACTTGCGCTGATTTCGCTTCCTCTGCATGGTCTCGTGACAATAATCCAGCCTTGACCATCCTGTCCAAAAGGCGGTCTCTTCCAGCTTTGGCGGCGACAGGGTGACGGTCTGGTCGTCTCGACTCGGGCGCTTGGGGCAAAGCCACCAAGAGAGCAATTTCGTCCCACGTCAGATATCGGGGTGATTTTCCGAAATATTTCCAGCTCGCCGCCTCTACGCCCTGAATATTACCGCCAAAAGAAATACGCGTCAGATATTGGGAGAGTATTTCATCTTTAGAAAAGACCAATTCGTATTTGAGGGCCGCGATAGACTCAATCGCTTTGGATCTCATAACGCGGGGGCGCGGCTTATATTGCCGCACAAGTTGCATCGTTAAAGTCGAAGCCCCAGACACGACCTGACCTTTTTCATGCCAAGATTTTAAAGCCCGTAAAATAGCCGGAATGTCGACACCATTATGACGATAGAAGCGCTCATCTTCTATTGCCAAAACGGCGCGAATATAGTTCGGGTCGATTTTCTCCAGATCCGCATGGAAACGCCAATAATTGTCTTTGGTTGCCTTTCGCACCAAGATTTGATCATTTCGGTCATAGAGTGTCTGCGCCGTATCAAAACGTATCTCTTCCGAAGTTATCGGAAAAGCCAAGAGCGCCATCACAGCCACCCAAACAAGGACAAGCCCTTGTTTTAAGCGTGTTGGATATATCATCCGTTGCCGCAATTAATTACTTCCAACGCCCGTAATACTCAAACGCGAAGACTCTGTTCGGCCGCGAATATCGGGGCGGTACATATCTTCGACAACCGCGCCGGGAAAGACGAAATCACCTTCCGTGACCGCCCGCACAACATAGGCGATAACGAGGTTTTCATCATCCCAACGGCTCAGGCGTTCGGAAACGATAACGCGGTCATCCCGCGCTTCGGCTAAATCCAAATCGCGAATTTTTCCGACGAAATCATAAACATCGCCCTTTTTTGTTTCCGCCTCAGTCAGAATGCTTTCAACTTCTAATCCCGCAGGTAAAAGGTCGGCCACAACAATCATGGCGGAACGTTTTTGACTTGGGTCGATCGTCACGCGAACAATTGCCCGTTCGCCTTTTGACAAGGATGTCAGAGGACGTGCGGCACCCGTCATAGAGAACATCTCTTTCGTAAGCGCATATCCCTCAGACACTTTACCCGGATCAGCATTGGGCAATCCACGCACCATTTCGGAAACCCAGACCGTTTGATTGCCCGTGTTGGAAAAACTTTTGCCAGCCCCAATTTGGCTACCGATTAAACCTGCCTGTTGTGATAGTTTTGAAGTTTTGAAATCTAGGCTCTCGGATTTCACACTCACGGGGTTATTAGATACATCCAAAGCTGCAATCATGCGCACAAGATAGGACTGCTCTTGCGTGTTGACGTAATCGCCATCTTGGACGGCCGCGCCGATATAATTTAGCACATCACCGGCTTGCTCATCCGCCAAATAATCATTGGCTGTAGCCATTATAGCGGCGGCATTACGTAGACCAGAGGCGTAATAATCATCCTTGTTCACGGCTCCCGATTTCAAAGACGTTAGGGCGCGGGAGAAAAGGCTCTCTGCGCGGCGAGTATCATCTATTCGCGACAATGCTGTGGCGAGATAAGACAGAGCCAATGGGTCCTTTATATCTTTTGCCTGATTATCTGCGAGATAGCGTAAATCCGGAACGTCGACTTTATTCGCCAATGACAGAACGTAATGCGCATAGGCGGCGCGCTCAATGCGTCGCGCATCATCGGACAGTCCTCGTGATCTAGACCAGCCATAATTATAATCCAAACTCAGGCTAGAATAACGGTTAGGATCCGCCAGTTTTTGCGCGGCAGAGATAGCCTTCTCTAACGCCTCATTAGGAACAGATTGCCCTTTGGCATCTGCGAGTATCAGAAACTCGGTGACATAGAGTTGGAGCCAAGGTGAGCTATTGCGGTCGCCAACACGCCATAGGCCGAAACTGCCCTGCCCATCCTGCCGCGCGACAAGACGTTTAATGGCGAGATCAACACGGGCAGATCTCTGCACTTCGCTTAATCCGTTCAGCCCGCCCAATTCAGAGACGAAGAGAAGCGGCATAGCACGGCTCGTGGTTTGTTCTGTGCAACCGTAAGGATAGGCAGAAAGTGACTGAACATAGCTCTGCGCGTTTAAACCCGGCAGGTTAGAGACCGACATTTTAATATCCGTTGCCGCAGGAATAAAACCTGTTAGCGAGGCAGGGTTCACCGAATAAGTATCCCCCGGAGCCAGGCGGCTGAGTTTTTTATCGGTTCTAGGCCGGAAGGGTGAACGCGTTTCAATCTGTAATGATTTAGACAAAGCGAAATTCTGTAAACCGCTCAACTTTACATCCACATCGGACACACCCAAATCATTTGCCGCAATGGAGAATTTCACATCTTCACGGGCGTTCCGTAAGAGGTCAAATGTTGTTTTAGAAGCTTGCGAGGCCAAGTCGGAATACAGCCCTAATGAGTAAGCGCCTACCGGGCCGTCGAGATTATCGACGCTGACAGTCGCAATGGCTGTATCACCGGGCGCGAGGAAACGCGGCATGCCCACTGTCATCGGCACAGGGTCGCGCACAATCAATTCCCCCTCGCTACTACCAATGGAAGTGTCGGACCAAGCCGTAGCCATGAGGCGTAAACGCCCTTGAAAATCTGGCACTTCAAAAGACACAACCGCTTTCCCGTTCTTTACCCTAATGGGGCCCGAATAGAGAGACACTGTCCTTTCAGGGATAACGCTTAAGCCAGCGCCACCGACACTATCTCCGCCCTGAGGCAAGATAGCCGCAATACCGAGGTTCGGATTAAGCAGGCGCGCATAATCGTCGCGTACGTCCAGATTAAACGCTTTCTTGCCAAAGAAATACTTGGCCGCATCAGGCGCTTCATACTGGGTGAGTTGCAAAATACCTTCATCAACAGCGGCTACAGATACCCACGCTTTCTCCGCCCCTTTAAGGCCCTCAATTTCGACTGGGAGATCCAAGGTTTGGCGAGGTACAAAGACGTCTGGCGCATCAAAACGCACCTCCAAGACCTGATCGGAACGATCCAAAGCAACATAGCTCAGACCTGCGGCGCGGCGCTGTATAGATTCACCGCTCTTATCTTCGGGTGTGTAAAGCGTAAGCATGGCATACACGCTATCACCCCACGCCTTGTTGAACTTGAATGAGAGCTCAGACTCACCTTCGGGCAACATCACAGATTGAATGGATTGAACAGACTCATTCGCAATCACCAAATCACCCCGTCCGGCATAAGGCGCATTGACGGATAAGGTCACGATATCGCCGCTACTGACCGTCTCTTCGACTTTCCCCATCACGATGCGGTCCGGTGCGTCTACGCCGTTTCCGGGCCTTGCCCAGCCTACGTTAAAACGGAGGGTGCCTTTTGCCCCTGAGGCTGACTTGGCTTCCAGCCGGTATTGACCGCGTGGAAGGGTTCGGCTCCACTCCGCGGGCTGCGTTCCCAGTGTCAACTCATCAGAGGTCAGTACAATATCCGACACATCCTTACGATAGCGCCAGCGTCCATTTTCGCGATACCACTGAAAATCGTGGATTTCCTCGAATAGGCGCCATTCCACCTCACCTGCAATAAGTTTTCCTGCGCCGTCAACATGGACAAGGTTTAGGCTCACAGGTGATTTATGGCTTGCATAACGTCCCTCAAAATTAGTTTTAAACCCGATATAACTTTCTTGCGTGCGCAGCGGAATATAATTGGTTTTCTGTATATACCGGCCGCCCGGTTCTGCGACGCCTGACGTTACCATCAAACGCAACGGAAAGCTTGAGCGGATTTTTTGTGCCTTGAGTGAAATAGGGAAATTTAGAGCGCCGCTCTCATCTGTGACGCCAACACCAATTTCGACCAAGCGCTCTTCGAAAGTCTCCTGCGTATCACCGAATTCGTAGCTTTTATAATCCGCAAATGGTTGGCTCTCAATTTGGACACGCGCTTCGGCTTCTGCGTCGAGATCGCTTCCGGGCGCCCCATAAAGGAAGTCAGCCTGAATGGTCAGTTCTGCGCGGCTATTACGCTGTAGTATGTTTTTATTGAGTTTAGCGGCAACCTTTAGTTTTTGCGGCACAAAATCTTGCACATCAAACCGAACGAGCTTCTTCGTCTCTGTTCCTTCGGGCTGTAAAGACAACGTCCAAAGTCCTCGCGGCGACCCTGATGGTAAGACATAGTTAAAAGAAAGAGCACCCGCCTGTTTTAGACTCTCATGCGCCTCCTTATAAACAACACCGCCATCAGGCTTTGTCACTGTCACCGTCACAGGACGATCAAACAGAGCTTTACCGTCATCCCCTCGAAGGTGGGCGGTCAGGTGCACCGTTTCGCCGGGACGGTAAATCCCCCGCTCCGTATAGGCGAAAATATCAATTGGGCTTTGGGCGCGGCGTCCTTCGACATCATAACCCGTCATATCTAAGGGGCTGCGGGACAAGTCCAACATAGCAAAATCATTGTTAGGGCCATAAGCCAGAATCATTTTCGGGGCCGTATTGCCCTGCCCGTTCAATAATGCACTCGCGAATTTCGCACGGCCTTTCAAATCCGTTTCCGCTTGTCCCAAAAGATCATTATTTTCTGCGATTAACTCTAAGCGGATATTGGGTACCAATTTAGCGCTTTGCAGAGAGCGTACATTCACATGCGTAAAATCTACGCCGCGATAACTAGTCAGGGCCATATCCGTCGAAACAATCCAGCGCCACGCCGTCGCCACGCGAGAGCTATTCTCTTTATCCGTCGCGCGCTTCGCTGTGACGATATAGGCGCCATATCCCAAATCAGTCGTGATGTTTTGTAGCGAGAAAATCGTTCTGACTGTTTCATTTCGGCGATTGTCAATATCGAGGCGGCCCGACCAAACTTCGACCTTTTCCTGCCAAGCATCATAATTATAGCTATAGCTCCCTTCAAGCGTTTGCCCGCCTGCATTCGGACTTGTTTGGCTGATGATACGGTGATTAACGCGCTCGACCGTTATATCCAGCGCGTCTACATTGACGGTTTCAATAGAAAGCCCCCCAGTTTCGGTTTTTGGGAGAATAATTCCGTTATCGGTAAAGCCAACAAAGGCCGGTTTATCACCAAAGCCGATAGATATTTTTTTATCGGCCAAGAGTGTTTTTCCCGCCTCGTCAGACGGAAGGCCTTGTCTTAATGTAATCTTATAATCTTGATTAAAGGACAGACCGCTCAAACAAAGCGCCTCGTCCTGTACCGAAATCGCCAGTTTTGCGTCCGGAGAAATCTCGATGAAGGGACGCAGTTCGGCTTCACTCACTGTGGCGACATCCTCTGAAAACGCGAAACAGGCTTTGACCTGTCCGTTTGGGCCGTCTTCTTCATACCATTTTTTATAGGCAAAACCCGAGATTTGAGATTGCTTCGCTGTCTCATTCGACGTTTCGCGCCTCGCGGGCTCCGTTTCGTCACGCTTTTCTGAGCGTTCCACACGCACCAGTGTTTCAGAATTCTGGAACCCCAAAGAAGATGAACTCTCGGCTTCGGCACCTGGGTATAAATTATACCCGGCCCAGCCTGCCATAACAAAGACAGCTAGCCCTACCATAAACCCCAATACGGTTTTAGAATTGCTTTGCATGGTAACCCCCGAAGAATTCAAGACGCGACCATCACCCTCAGATCGTTTGATAAGATAAAGAACGTCTTTTTAGATAGCCCTCATATTACGCTGATTCTTGTCTCAACTGTGACTAAAATGGTACGTATTCACGACAATACGTCCAAAAAATCGCCTTTAAGTGGATATTCACCTTGATTTAACCCCATTTCCTAACTTACCTCTAAGTTAAGAGATGTAGAAACATCTCAAGACATTCGTGGTTTACGCTGCGGATGAAATAACGAAAATGGCTCACGCAACTAGTCTTTCGTTAAGGAGGCCGTCACTTTTTGTGGCGGCCTTTTTATGTTTCAAACCCTATGGGGAAACGCATGGCAATCAGGAACGCATGTCCTTCAATTTTTGGCGGTATTCCCAACGTTGAATTTCAGCAATGGTTCGCGAAATTCTAAACTCTATATCCTGCACTGCAACTTGGCGCGCGCCGGACGTTTTGTCCTTTCCGATAAGGGTTTCTGCAGTTTCGCAGCGTTCTGCCAATGCCTTCGCACCAACCGCCTTCGCGGATCCTTTGAGTGAATGCGTTACGGATGCCCAGCTCTCATCATCAACCTTTGCGTCTAAAAGGCGCGACCACATCTCAACTTGATGTTTAAACAAACCAAACACTTCTTTTGTTAATCCAACATCACCCTGAACATATTGGTTCAGATGGTCGAAATCGATTTCTTGTTCATCGTCACTTGGGGGTAGAGAATTTGCCATAGCCCTGCTTTAGCGTCATAGAAGATTCGGTACAGTCTTTTCTACCGTTGCGTTGGATGAGTCTGTTTGTCGTCAGCCCCTTAAGTTTCAAGAGATTATCAAATCATGCGATATTTTGAAAACACGCACACAGAAGGCGTTTCCAATCTCTGGCTTTGGGTTTTCGTTCTGTGGATAACGATTCTAGGATGGATAGCCGCGCAACTGTTTGTAACAGGGCCTATTGATCCTATTCTAGCGGACACTCACCCGCAGTTACGTGAAGATTTAATCCGATCCTCCGCAAACGCCGTAGAGACAGCTAATCCGGCCTTGCTAGGCCTCTCAGCGTTAGGGTTTTTAGTTGCAACTGTTCTAGGCGTTATATTTTCAATTTTGGCGTTTAACACCCGTTCCGAAAGCAATCGTGGCTTTGCTATTCCCGCAGGTCTGTTCATCGCGATTTCTTTTATAGGCTTGTTCACGCTCCTACCCATACTCAGCACGGCCGAAGCCTCAGAGGTAATGAACCGTATCATCGCGGCCAGTCCCGCCTCCTATGCGTGCATCTTGCTCGCCTTTCCAGCTTCCTTAATCATGCTCTACATAGGGCAGAAATTTATTTTGAAACGTTCAATTCTGTCTCTTCATACAGCTTTCGCTAAATATCGTTGGGGGCGTACTTTTTTCGCTATTGCTGTGACATGGGGCGTTTTAGGCGGGATTAGTTTTGTCTTGCACAGATTGGGCTTAAAAATTGTAGAGTTTACGTTTAACCCGCGGCGTTTCCTTATTTACGCTGCAATTTCACTTGCCCTTATTCCCCTACAATCCGCGACGGAAGAGATTTTCTTTCGGGGGTATCTGAATCAAGCTTTCGAGAATTTAACGCGCAATAAATGGGTCGCATTCGTTATAACCAGCATCCTGTTTATGGGAGTTCATCTGGCCAACCCCGAAGCCTTGGCCGGGGCAGAGGCCGGTATCCTACCCATAGTAATGAGTAGCTATTTCTTTTTCGGCTTTGCCGCTTGTTTATTGGTCTGGAATGATGATGGTTTGGAATCTGCGATCGGGGTTCATGCCGCCAATAACGTGTTCGCCGCAGTCTTTGTGAATTACGAAAATTCTGTTTTGCCAACTCCGTCTATGTTTCAGATAGAAGCGAGCCCGGCTATGGATAGTGTGCTCACGATACTAGCTTTGAGCCTCATCGTCATAGCGCTTTACAAATTTAAAGTAGGTTCTTTTATTGGGTCCGTTTCAAAAGCCGTCTCCCCCGCTCCGTAAGGCGGCAAACCATCCAGTCGGGGCGCATGGGATTGGCAAACCACCCTTCGGCAAGTTCACTCTGAATAGCAAAGCGTTGAATCTTCCCATCAATACGTTGCCCGCCGCCGTCAAATAATGACAATCGACCTTCGGGATTATTCACCCCTGTTTTCAGCCAAGCGAGAACCTTCCGCTCAAAAGCGGTTATTTGTTTTTTTTCGGAGAGCACAGCCAACCCTTATTTTTCACCTTCAGGCTATCGATCTTCGCCGACGTCCTGTTTTATGCGTGTAAGGTAGTGGAAATCGTTCTATATTCCGTTAAAACGATATTGTGAGTTCATTAAGACTTCGGCGTGCATTCCTCGCTTAATCAAAGCTTGGGTGTCAGAACTAGTGCAAAGGGATTATGTGTCGGATATTTCGAAAAAAGTTCTGAGTATTGATGATGATGCGCCCGGCCAAACGGATGCTGCGGCAATGCCAAAAAAAGATAGAAAGCCTATCAGCGCTATCGTTCAACCAACGACGGTTGACCCCGTGCCAGCTTTTGTCAACCGCCCTGCCCTAAACGCGGCCCATATGGCGGATGAAACAATCGGACGCGGCTTCATCTGGACGGGTTTGGTTCTGGCACTTCTGGCTCTGGGCAGCAGTGTGGCCTACTGGTTTATCTTGAAATCCGATACCATCGCCAATGCCACGCCGCTTATATGGGCGGAGATTGGATTGACAACTTTTTTGCCTGCACTCCTGATCTTCCTCTTCTTTTTAGCCTGTAATACGTTAAAAAAACTCTCAGTACGCGCCGAAACACTGTCACGCGCGAGTATGACCTTACTCGATGCTGATCAGAATGCGGCGAATAATGTTCAGACCTTGGCCCAAGCCGTGCGCCGCGAAATCTCGCAATTAGACAATCAAATGGGCCAGAGCAGTGAGACTTTTAAAGCTTTACAAGCCTCAGCGGCACAACAAAGCATTGTGATTAAAGAAAGCGCCGAGACACTCTCGGGAGTCAGCCAATCGGTGATGAATGATTTAAATGAGCAAAAGAGCCAGCTGGATGAAATTAGCGCATCTACAGAAACGAAGCTCAACACCTTGTCAGAGACGCTCAAAGTCCAAGGGATAAGTGTTTCTGCTCTCTCGACAGATGCAGAGCAAAAATTCGCGGCAACCAATGCAGGCATGACTCAGACCATGACGCAGCTTTCAGAATTTGCGGCGGAGTCTGAAACCAAAGTTCAGAAAGCCACCCAAGCGTTAACTGAAGCACAGAGTAAAGCGCAATCTGTCTTGGAGGCCTTGACCTCGCAGTCCGAGGCAATCAACGCGCTCCTCTCTGCCATGGAGGAACGAAAGGTGAGTCTAGACACAGCGCTAGAGTCGCACCTTTCCTCTCTTTCCAGCCTCAACGCCCAAAATGAACAAGCTAATATGGCCTTCACAGCAACGATTCAAAAGGGGTTAGAGGCCGGTCAGAGCCTTAAACAAGACATAGTCAATAGACAGACATCATTAGAAGCTGAAAGAGAAGCAATTGAGGCAAGTTTAGAAGCGGGACGTCAGGCTAACCAAACATCTCGAAACCAGTACAAAGCGGAACTCGCCGAAGCTTTGGGGCAAGCTCGGGATACATTGTCACAATTGGAAGAAAGGCTATCCAAGCTAGAAGCCGATACAGAAAACTTGGAAGGGCGGCGTTTGTCTTCGGCGGAGACCCGCTTGATGCCATTTGATACGCCCGAGGAAACTCGCAAAGCTATCTCTAGAAGCCGTATAAATTTACGCCCGCTCGCCTCAGAAGATTACAACGAAAGTTTTGATGCCAGCGATGATAAAAGCGTACCCTTTGATACTGATTTTATTGTGTCATCTATTCTGGATTCGAAACTCCCCCCTTCAAGTG
>CAZMEN010000050.1:0-20143 GCA_964565335.1 uncultured Algimonas sp.
TTCGCAACCTTTCGATAAAACATCATATCTTTTATTCGATATTACAGACTCCGGCATCGGGGTTCCACAAGATAAAATTGACCACATTTTCGGCAAATTTACACAAGCCGATAACAGCACAACAAGGAATTACGGAGGGACTGGATTAGGCCTCCCGATATCGAAAAGTCTCGCTAACCTTATGGGGGGCGACATCACTGTCAGGAGTATCGTGAATAAGGGGTCAACCTTTACTGCAAAGCTGCCCCTCCCAGAGGTTCATGTTGAAAAACCCGCCGCGCTCGAAGAACAGCCCGACAATCCTGTCAATTGTAACCTAAAAGGCAATTACCTTATCCTGCAAGCCCCCAACACTCACCCGGAAAGAGTGAAATCACTTTTATCGGGAACACAATGCCACGAGATAACAGTTTACGCCGTTGGAAAAGCAAAGAAGGCCCTTCACTGTTTCGGGCAAGAAAACGTTGAGCTACATGCCGTCATAATAGACGCGGATGTCGCGCCCTTTGATTGTGACGCCTTAGCCAGCATTTTAGAGAACGAACATGCATTTAGACATGTTCCCGTCATCAAAATGACGAACATGACAACCCTATCGTCCAACCAACCCAAGCTCACCAAAATAGACTATCATGTGAACGACGATAACCTTTTGCCTACTCTTCGAAACATTCAATCTGGTGCATAGGTTCGTCATTAATGCGAACAACAAACTTACTTTTATGCCGAGGGTTAATACAGATTAACTATACCTAAAGAGTTGCGTCCTAGGGGTTCTAAGATGCGTTTCTTTATGATGATATGGCTGATAGTCCTGCTTGGGGTTTCATCAATTACAGCCGCGCTGGCGCAAGAAAAGCCGCAGGGGCGCTATGCGTCAATCATCGTTGATGCACAAAGCCTAGATATAATTCACGCCCGCCAAATTGATGAAATACGTTATCCTGCTTCGCTCACCAAAGTCATGACGCTATATTTGACCTTTGACGCCATTGCGAACGGACAGTTAAATCTGAATGATCGTTTGACTGTTTCGGCCACAGCCGCCGCCACAGCGCCGACAAAACTCGGCTTGCGCAAAGGACAGACCATCAGCGTAGACACGCTTATCCGAGCCGTCGCCGTGCGCAGTGCTAATGACGCAGCCGTGGTCTTAGCGGAGCATTTAAGCGGAACAGAGCATGATTTCGCCGTCTTGATGACAGCAAAAGCACGGCAATTAGGGATGCAAAAGACAACTTTTAAAACAGCCAATGGCCTGCCCCATCCTGAACAATTAACAACGGCCCGCGACATGGCAAAACTAGCCAACGCCGTTCTTTCAAACCATGGGCGATTTTACCATTATTTCGGGCTGATGAGTTTTGAATATCGCGGACGTACTTATGAAAACACCAATAAGCTTTTACGCCAAAGAAATGACGTTGACGGATTTAAAACGGGTTACACACGCGATAGCGGTTATAATCTTATTGTCTCTGCTGAACGCAATGGACGGCGCTTAATCGCGATCGTCTTAGGCGGAGCTTCGGGGGCCTCCCGTAATTCTCATATGAGCGACCTTGTTGACCGAGGTTTTGATGTCATAAAAGTCAGTGACCCCATTTTGACGGTCGCTAACCGTAGCGCCGCTTCGCCGAAGCGCTCCGTACGACGCGTGGTAACGGACCCGGATATTCAATCACAACTCCGTACAATACCGGTCAATACGCAAACGCGTCCGTAATCCTATTGTTTATTCTATTCTTTGACATTTGCTAAATCGCTTGAATTCCCGCTCGCCGAGTGCTTGTTAGAATATTCACGAATTTAGGGCGGGACCCATATGCCGACTTCGCCGGAATTGAACGTAAACCCAGTGATTAACCGCACGCAAAGAGAGCTGCGCGGACAACTTGCCGAATGGCGAGGTTCGGGCGACCGCATAGCCTTTGTACCGACCATGGGCGCGCTGCATGAAGGTCACATGACACTTGTTCGATTGGCGCGAAAAAAAGCCGAAAGGGTTGTTGTTTCCATATTTGTAAACCCCACCCAATTTGCCCCCGGCGAAGACCTAGACGCCTACCCCCGTACTGAAAAAGAAGATGTCGCTAAACTTGCCGCTGAAGGCGTGGATTTGGTTTATGTGCCTCTGCCCGACTCCATGTATAATGCCCATCACGCCACGACGGTACAAGTTGGCGGTGTAGCGCATGGTCTTGAGACAGATCACCGACCGACATTTTTCGACGGCGTGGCCTTGGTCGTCACCAAATTATTTAACCGCGTACAGCCCGATATCGCTATATTTGGCGAGAAAGATTACCAACAGCTCGCAACAATCCGGCGATTGGTGGAGGATTTGGACATGCCCATCCGCATTATCGGTGCGCCAATTGCGCGAGATGAACACGGTCTCGCCCTCTCCTCACGCAACCAATATTTTAATAAAGATGGTTTGGAAAAAGCGCGACGCCTTAACAAGGTAATGTTTGATTGCGCTGCTAAAATGGAAGCGGGGGAAAATGTCGACAAGGCTTCCGCCAAAGCGAAAGAGGCGCTGATTAAAGCAGGATTCTCAGCCATTGATTATGTTGAAGTCCGGAGCAAAAACTCCCTCACAGTCTTAGAGGGCGGTGTGTTGAACAAACCCGCGCGGCTTTTAATCGCGGCTCATTGTGAAGGCGTCAGGCTCATTGATAATTGCGCGGTGAATGCGCGAAACTAAGGCAGGGTTTTATGCTCGACATACGCCCCAATTGCGAAATCTGCGACTGCGACCTTCCGCCGGACAGCAAGCGCGCTGTAATATGCTCCTTTGAATGCACATTTTGCCAAGACTGCGCGTCAGGCCCCTGCCCCAACTGCGGAGGCGATTTACAGGCGCGCCCGACGCGAACAGGGAAAGCTTTAGAAAATCACCCAGCTTCTACGAAACGGGTTCTCAAAAATCGCTAAAGATTTATTTCTCTAAAATTGACGGCCACCGTCTGTCTGCCACTTTGATAAATGACGCTTTATCCGCCAGCCACCGTTCTCGAATACGGCTGTTGAAATTCAAGTAAAGCTTACCGTCTTCGACATACCAATATTTTGGACTGCCTTTGGCCAATTTGCCGCGCGAAATCGCCCAAGCACAATAACCGCCATATTGGGGTGTAAAGGCCGTTGGGTTGGCTAAAAATAAATCTCGATTAGCCTCGGTTTGGAAATGCCACTCTGCGCCCTTATAAATCGTGGAAAATTCGGACTTTCCTTCTTGCGGAGTACCAACAAAGAAACTGACCGCGTCATACCCGCCAACAGCGACATTATTCCGCCAAGACGTATAGATTGGTGCTTCGTCCGCTTGCGCTATGACGGGGTTCAGGCCGGCAAAACCCAATAGCGCAACTATAATCAGGAATACTCTCATCCTAGAGGCATAGCCAGTAAGTAGCGAAAATCAAAATCACATTTATGACAAATGACGCGAAGCATCAGCGGGGTAAGTCCCGAGCAGCGTCACGTTTTCCGTAAAAAATGACAGCTCTTCCATCGCGTCTTTCATGGCTTTATCCTCAGGGTGCCCCTCGACGTCGGCATAAAACTGCGCGGCTTTAAAAGAGCCGCCGACCATATAACTCTCTAGCTTGGTCATGTTAATGCCATTCGTAGCAAACCCGCCCAGCGCCTTGTAAAGCGCCGAAGCCACACTGCGCACACGAAAAACGAAACTGGTCACCACGGGGCCTGAACCATGCTCGGGGACAAGGCTTTCGGAGGAGAGCACTAAGAACCGTGTCGTATTGTGGCTTTCATCTTCAATATTCCGCTCAATGACATCCAAGCCATAAATCTCTGCTGATAGAGAAGACGCAATCGCACTGATGGATTTATCGCCTAATTCTGATACGTTACGGGCCGCTCCAGCCGTATCCACATCGGCAACGGCCTTAATGCCCCAATCGGATAGGCGCCTACGCACCTGTCCCAAAGCCATCGGATGAGAGCGGGCTGTTTTAATGTCTGAAAGGGTCGCGCCTTTTAGGCCCAATAATTGATGGTGAATAGGCAAGTAGCGTTCGCCGATAATGTGAAGACCACCTTCAGGTAGCAGATGATAAATATCAGACACACGCCCCGCAACTGTGTTTTCAACGGGAATCATGGCCAGTTGCGCTTCGCCGCTTCTGACGCGCGCAAATGCGCTGGCAAAACTGGTGCAGGGCAAAGGAGAAAAATCTGGGAAATGAGCTTGGCAAGCCAGGTGCGAATAGGCCCCTGATTCCCCTTGATAGACTATGACACGCGGCATTTTAGACTGGTCCCTGTTAAATAACCCAAAGAATCTTGCTTAAACCCTTTGCGACTGTGTGCCGCAAGAAGTTTTCCATTTGCTTTCGTGATATAACTTTATATTAAGGCGACAATAAACCTTGCCTGTTATGAATAGGCTAAAACTCGGACCCCAAAAGGAAATCGTCCAATGGATGAACTTGGTTTTAATAAAATCGCCGCTGCTGTCTTGGCTACTGCTCTTGGTGTTATGTTCTTACGTGAACTCCCCCATTTTTTGATGCACGCCGAAGCGCCTGATGTCCCGGTCTATTTCGTCGGCCCAGGCATCGATAAAGACCCCGAGCCCGTCGTTGACCTTCCGTTCCCGCAACCCGATTGGGTTGCTGCTATGGATGCTGAACGCGGCGCCAAAGTTTTCAAAAAATGCCAATCCTGCCACAAGGTTGAAGAAGGCGCGCCAAATGGAACAGGCCCCGGCCTCTGGAACGTTGTCGGCAACACAGCTGGTACGCATGCAGGCTTCTCATACTCTGCTGCAATGGCGGGCGCGGGCTATGCTTGGGATTATGAGCAGTTAGACGGATTTTTAGAAAAGCCATCTGCTCACATGAAAGGCACAAAGATGGCTTTTGTTGGCCTCAAGAAACCTGCTGATCGCGCGGCCGTTATTGAGTACCTTCGGATTAATGACGCGAATCCTGAACCTCGCCCTGTCGCCATCATGCCTGAACCGGTCGAGACGGTAAGCGAAGAAGCTGTCGGGGCAATTGTTCTCGACGAAAACGGAAATCCTGTCGAAGCCGTTATGACGGAACCGGCGGTCGATCCGACTGAGCCACAATAAACGCTCAATAAAGCTTATCTTCAATAAACCTCTCTTTACGGGAGGTTTTTTTACGCCTTGTCCTAAGTCAGCCGCTTGATAGTTCTGGGTTCGCCAATTCTGGCGATGGCCTCTGATAAAGGCTCTTCTGCGGTTTCCATATGATAAGCATTGGCGTGCAATAAAGTGTTCGCATCTGACAAAATACCGACATGGCCAGGCCAGAATATTAAATCACCCCGTTGCAGGTCCCCCATGACGGGCCTGCCCAAATCTCGCTCCTGCATATCTGCATCTCTCGGCGCTTCATAGCCGGCCGCGCAGAGTGCCATTTGTAAAAGCCCCGAACAGTCTACACCCACGCGCCCCGTTCCTCCCCAAATATAAGGCACGCCCATAAAGCGCTGGGCAACGTTCACAAAATCATCCTGTGAATGCGTGTTCGATTTCTCGATATGTCGTTTATGACAATACTGATTATCCTCTATCCGAATGAAATCTCCGTCATCCACACTCCAGCCTTCTTGGACGCAGATTAGGCTGTTCATTGGCAAGTCAAAAGAGATGAAAGATTTAATATCAGGGCGGGTAAATATTGGGGCTCGTAAAGCGACAACCCTGTGGGTTGGCTTGCTCACATCTTCTGAAATCGCTTTACGAGATATATAGCCGATATAGCCTTGCCGATTGGACTTGGACATAAGCGAATGCGCCTGCCCCCAGAGCCATAGGCGGCTTTGCCTATGGACTGTGAAGGTCTGCCCAAAAAGCAGCTCCGTCTGAATACCCTTACGCAGCCCTTTATTGTCATACAGCCCAGTGGAGGACAGTTTAACTTGTCCCGTAAACAACGCATCTGGCGCTGTGTCAGGAAAAGTGATGCGAGGATCAGACATAGAGCCTGAATATCAGCCTGTTAAGAGAACTCAACTTGAATAAGCTTAGCAAAATCCCGCAGATAGTTGATGCCGCCTGACGTTCTGCGCATAATCACAGATCGTTTATCACGTGGGTCAGGGGCGCGCTGGACATATTCGAACTGGCTGAGACGATCTATGGCCCGAGAAATTACAGCCTTTGTCACACAGAGATGTTTCGCCAATGAGCGCACAGTATGAGGGCCTTCGGTCAGATATATTGTCATTAAAACGGCCATTTGGCGGGTTGTTAAATCCGGCGCATCGCCTTGAACCGATTGCAAAGTCACGCGGTGCCAAAGATCCAGTCCCTCTGACAAATTTATACGGGGGCGGCGCAACGGTGTTGGCGCTTTTGCCGGACTTGATTTTACAACTGGGCGGGAATTGTTCTGCACAGGCGTAAGAAATACGACTGTATTATCTATTGTATCGACCATTTCTAACGTCCCGTTCCCTAATGCGAATCAAGGAATCGCATAGCCGGGATTCTTCGGTCAAGGCGCATTTACGGCTCCAAACGCCGGATTGAGTCTAAGGCCTTAAAAGGACTCTCTTTTTTCTGTTAAAAAAATTTTAACTATTTCGACAAATCGCCGTTGAGGCCGCCGGCTTTCAACCAATGATAGAGAGCACGCACGCCATACATGTCGCCGCCTTTGGGATGTCCGGCTCGCGTGGACGGATTCCACCCATAAGTATCAAGATGCATCCAAGGTTTGTTTTTGACAAAGCGCTGCAAGAAGAGAGCGGCCGTCACAGACCCAGCGAAACTCCCGCCTGAGTTTTTCATATCAGCGATCGGAGAACTTAGGAGGGAATAATAAGGCGCCCATAGCGGCAGCCGCCAAAGCGGATCAAATTGTTTCATCCCTTGCGCCAGAACATCTTCGACGGGTTTTTCACGGTTTGAAAAGAATGGCGGGATTTGCGGACCCAGCGCGACACGCGCCGCGCCCGTTAGCGTTGCAAAATCGATAATCAAGGCAGGATCAGATTCGGCCGCTTTGCAAAGGCTGTCACCGAGCACCAAGCGGCCCTCGGCATCCGTATTATCAATCTCAATCGTCAGGCCTTCGCGTGTTTGCAGAATATCACCGGGGCGATAAGCGCCGGCCGAAATTGCATTTTCCGCCACTGCGATGAGGCAGTGTAAACGAATAGGCAGATTATTGGCCATTATTAATTTTGACAGAGCCAATGCATGGGCAGCGCCGCCCATATCTTTCTTCATCAACCGCGCCCCAGACGCGCCTTTAATATTCAGCCCCCCCGTATCGAAAGTAATCCCCTTTCCGACAACGGCCAAACGTGGGTGAGAAGGATCACCCCATTCAAATTCGACCAAGCGCGGGGGCTCGTATGCGGCGCGGCCTACGGCGTGAATCATCGGGTAGTTTTCAGTCAGCAAATCTTCGCCAATCGTCGCCGTAACCTGAGCGCCATATTGAAGTGCCAAATCGCTGGCAGCTTGATGGAGCGCCGCTGGCCCCATATCCCCTGCCGGCGTATTAATCAGATCGCGGCACAAAGCCGTAGCCGCCGCCAAAGATACCACTTCTTTAATCGCTGTACCGTCCTCAACCACCAATGTTGGGAATTGTGTGTCATCTTTGAGATAGGTCTCAAATTTGTAAGCCCCAAGACCCCATCCGGTTTGCGCCAAGACTCTTGTCCAGTCTTTCGGAAGATACGCCAATCTATAAAGACCTTGCGGCAGAACGCTCGACAACCCGCCCGTACGAATGGGCCCGGACGCGTCATCTTCTTTCGCGCCGACACCGTAGAGCACTGCCGACACATTGCCTGAAGCATCAGGCAATCTTACCCTCTGGCCCGCTTCGCCCGAAAACCCGCGTGCTTTTGCATAAGTGAGCTCGGTCTCGCTCAGTTTGGATTGCTGAACACTCCAATCCGCTGGGCGCAGACAATAAACAGGGGTGATGGAAGCTTTTTCTTTATCGCTTAATTGGCTCTCGGCGATGAAGCATGTTTCATCTTTCAAGGTCTCTGACATACTGATTTTCCGTGAAATTCCTAGCTGATTACAAATCCGCAAGTTGGGCGAATACTAACGAAGCGTTAACTGTCTCTGTTTACGTTTGTTAACGGAATCATAAATTGGTGCAAGCGTGGTTTTAAGACAATACGCTTTACTGCAAGGTGAAAGAGCAATTATGCCTCATACGCAAATACGGGCTATTCTCGCGACAACGGCTTTGGGCCTACTCCTTACGGGCTGTGTCGCCGCGCCGCAATATTCACCTGCTGAACAAGAAATGTCCGAAACCATGGGCAAGGACAGTTTTCAACCCGCCACACGCGCGCTACGCGACAGTATCGAAACGCAAGAGCTTTTGGCGCAAGCGGCCTTCTGGATGCGGGAATATGAATTAAACCCCGCAGACCTCGAAGCCGCCATAAAATTATCTGCGGCCGTGCGTAAAGTTGGCAATCCTCAGCGCGCCGTCGAAATCACGCAAACCACCCGCGCTCTTTATCCCAAAGACCCTTACTTGACGGCAGAATATGCCGCCGCCCTCATCGCGTCTGAGCGTGCGGGGGACGCAATGGAACCGCTTGACCAAGCCTTAGCCTATGCCCCCGCCTATGGCCGTTTATGGTCTCTAAAAGGAGCGGCACTTGATCAGCAAGAACGATATGACCTAGCGCGTAAGCATTACGCTCACGCGCTGAAAATCACGCCCAACGACCCGAGTGTTATGGCGAATATGGGATTATCCTACGCTCTATCCGGCGATCCGCGATCCGCAGAGAACTGGTTACGCCGTGCATCGGCTGTTCCCGGTGCGTCGAAAAGCGTACATCAAAACCTCGCTCTCGTTTTACAAATCCAAGGTAAAACCGATGAAGCCGATAAAATTGCCCGTAGAGCCGCGACGCAAAGTTCCGGTAAATTGCCCGAATTAAATACTCAGCCCGCGCACACATTGCGCGGCGCTATTCCGGCGACAAATCCCCAAAACTCTGCTTACTCAAGCTTCAAATCTGCTCCGCCGAAAATCACAACGTCCAATTCGCCTTCTGCGCGAGCCTCCAATCCTGCCTCAGTTCAGGCCCAAGCACGAAATTCGGCTATGGCAAATACGGCGCGTCAATCTCGAACTTATCCGCCGCAGCAACAAACCAAATCGGCGCCGCGGTCCTACCCCTCTCAACAAGCAGCCTCGGCCCCACCCATTATGGCCTCCCCGCCTCTGGGTCCTCAAGGTCAAGCCAAAGTGTATCAAGGCGCTAAATCCGCTAGCGAAGCCGCTCGTATGGCAGCCCAACAATCTAGCAGACGATCACAGACGCAAACCGTGACGCCTGTACAAAAACAGGCGCAGGACGACATTCTGGCACGTCTCGCAAGCAATGTAGGCGCACGGGCAGCGAACCCTGCATTGGCTCATGAGATGCAAAAGCGTTACGCCCGAAATAGGCAGCAGCAAGACGTCAGAAGACAGGCCGTTATGAGACAAGGTCTGCGAAGAGAAGGCGTGATGGCACGTCAAGCCCGCATGGCACCGACGCCGCAACAAGCGCAGCAGCCCTATTATCCCGGACGTCAGCAACAGCCTGCTTATAACCCTTATCAACACCCCACATCCGCGCCCGTTCCTCATAACGCGCAAATACCTTATGCACCGCAAGCTCAAATACAGAGGCCGCCACAAGGTCAGGGTCAGGCTTATCCGCCCCAAAATTATGCCCCGCAGTATAATCCCAATTACGCCCCAACACAGGCACAGCAACCTATGCAGTTAAGAGGTGCAGCCCGTCAAAGACGCTAAAGCCAAAAACTAAATTTAGGCGTAAGGCAACAGCTCTTTTCCAAAGTTAACCGCCCATAAAAAAAGACCGTCCACGAAGTTAAATTCGTCGGCGGTCTTTTTTATGAGTTCAAATAAGTTTCTAGGGTCTCGCGCTAATAATTTATCACTCCAAAACCTTAGCCTAAGGCATTTCCGAGACGCAGCGCCGCCGGTGTCAGGATGACAATGAAGAGAACAGGCAGGAAGAATAAAATCATTGGTACTGTAAGCTTTGCGGGCAGTGATGCCGCTTTTTTCTCAGCTTGCATTACGCGCATTTGACGGTTTTCATTCGCCATCGTGCGGAGCGTGTCACCAAGCGGCGTACCATAGCGTTCGGCCTGAATCAGAGCCGTAGACACGGCTTTAATACCCGGATGATTATTACGCCGCGCAAAATTTTCATAAGCCATACGGCGACTAGACAAGTAAGACAGTTCGGCTGTCGTGATAGAAAACTCTTCTGCCAATTCTATGGAGCTATCCGCCATTTCTTCCGACACCCGACCAAAAGCTAGTTCGACAGACATGCCGGACTCGACACAAATCAAAAGCAAATCCAACGCATCGGGAAATACGGGAATAATGGCATTCAAACGTTTGCCCGCAACATTTTTAACATAAATACCTGGCAGGTAGAGACCAAAAAGCGTCATACATAGCGTTGCGAATACGTTCTGCACCAAAGACCATTCACGTACATTTAATCCAACAAAAAGAATTAACCCGACAAAGAGCAAGACAATCGGCATTGCCAAACGAAAGACATAAAATGTGTAAATCGGCGATTGCCCTCGCATACCCGCTTGAGCGAGTTTATCTTTAATATCAGATGTTTCCAGCAGCCTTTCTAGCGAAAAACGATCAACCAGCCGCTTTGTAAAGCCTTTGCCTTCAGACCTTAGGCCTACATTTTTATTGCTCAGTTCTGATTTGCGTTTTTGCTTCAAATTATCTCGCGCATTCGCGACGGAGTTCATCCGTTTTTTGCGCTTATCGCCTTCCAATATTGGCGATACGAGCATGTAGAGAGTGGCGACTGTTAGAAATGAAATAACAAGAAACGCCGCATTCCGGAAAAGTTCTATGGATTCTGATGGCATAGTCTCCCCCTAGAACTTGAAGTTAATCATCTTGCGCATCATGAAAGTTCCCAAGAACATCATAAATGCGCCAATCATTAAATTGCGCTGACCTGTCGGCGTAAAATATAATTCATTCATATAATCCGGGGACATAATCGTCACCAAAACCATCACGACAATTGGCAATGCCGCGATAATCATAGCCGAAGCTTTGGCTTCGGCAGAGAGGGCTTTAATTTTCTCACGGAGAATTTTACGCCCACGCAAAACCGTTGAAAGGTTTGAAAGACTTTCGCCCAAATTACCACCTGTTGTCTTTTGAATATTCAATACGGTCGCGAAGAAATTGACCTCAGAAATCGGCATCCGCTCATACATTTGATCCAAACAAACCTCGATAGGTACGCCCAGACTTTCACCCTCAACAACACGGCGAAATTCCGCGCCGAGCGGGTCAGGGCTTTCATGTGCGATAATCTTTAGGCAATCCCCTAAAGGCAATCCGGTACGCACGCCGCGCACGATGATATCCATCGCATCCGCAAAATGCGCGACAAAGTTTTTTTGACGGCGATTAATAGCAGCATTTAAAATAAATCTCGGAAGACCAAAACCAAAAACGAATGCCGCGCCGAGTACAACCAGTGGCTTTACGCCCAATACAAAGAGGGGAAGACCGACAACGGCGGCGATGACAGCCGAAACAGTCAGAAATGTTTGCTTCTTCATTTTCCAATCCGCTTGAAGTAAGCGCATTTCTAATGATTTCGTTTTCTTTTTCTTTTGTTTCTGACGCTCTTCAATTTTGCTCAGAGAGTCTTCGATTTGCTTCCGTCTTGACCCCGTGTCCTCAACTTTCAAGCGGCTGAGTAGTCCGTTTGATTGTTTTTTTCCGCCGCTTAAAGCGTTCATACGCTCGTTTCGTTTCCCGCCGCCATCCATAAGTATGAAAGCAGCGGCCAGAACGAATAAAGCGCCTAGTGCAAGGATAACGGTGTTCTGATCCATAATCTAGCTACCTGCCTCGTCGAGGGCTTGAGCCAATTCTTTTTCAAGGTTGAAATAACGGGCGCGGTCCCAAAAGGCCGGACGGGCGATACCCGTCGATTTGTGCTCGCCGATAATTTTTCCGTCCGCGTCTTCACCGTCCATTTCATAAACGAGAAGGTCTTGTGTGACGATAACATCCCCCTCCATCCCGATGACTTCGGTGATTTTCGTAATGCGGCGAGACCCATCACGCAGGCGAGCCGCCTGCACGATAATATCAACCGAGCCCACAATCATCTCGCGAATAGTTTTTGCAGGAAGAGAAAAACCACCCATCGTAATCATAGACTCCAAACGCGATAGAGCTTCGCGGGGCGAGTTAGCGTGAAGCGTTCCCATTGACCCATCATGGCCTGTGTTCATAGCCTGCAACAAATCGAAAGCTTCCGGCCCACGCACCTCACCCACGATGATACGTTCTGGACGCATCCGCAGACAGTTTTTAACCAAATCGGACATGGTAATTTTACCCTTGCCCTCAAGATTGGGCGGACGTGTTTCCAAGCGGACAACATGCGGCTGTTGAAGCTGCAATTCCGCAGCATCTTCGCAGGTAATAATACGCTCATCGGGATGAATAAATCCGGTCAAGCAATTCAATAAGGTTGTTTTACCTGAACCCGTACCGCCAGATATCACGATATTACACTGGCAAGCGCCAATGATTTCTAGTACCCGCGCGCCAGCAGGAGAGATAGATTTGAAGTTTACCAAATCAGAGAGTCTGAGTTTGTCTTTCTTAAATTTCCGAATGGTCAGAGCGGGGCCGTCGATTGATAGCGGCGGCGCGATAACGTTGACCCGAGATCCATCAAGCAAGCGCGCATCACAAATTGGCGAAGCTTCATCTACGCGGCGGCCGACCTGGGACACGATACGCTGGCAGATATTCATCAACTGAGTATTGTCGCGGAAGCGAATATTCGTTTTGATCATCTTACCATTGGTTTCGATGAAAACGTGTTTCGCCCCATTGACCATTATATCAGCAATGTCGTCCCTGGAAAGCAGCGGCTCTAACGGCCCATACCCCAGAATATCATCACAAATTTCTGTGATTAATTGGTTTTGTTCGGAAACGGATAAACGAACATTACGAATAGCAATGATCTCATCGACAATTGTGCGGATTTCCTCCCGCGCTTTATCAGCCTGCATCCCTGCCAAAGCTGACACATCAATCGTCTCGAACAAGGCATTAAAAATAGTTGCCTTGGTATCATAATACTCGCTGGACGGTTCCCCGCGAGACGCAGAGCTATCCGTCGAAGCCGCAGGGACTTTTTCGGGCACTGGCGCCTTTTTCTTTACCGGTATGGCGGGGTTGTCTAAGGCCGCCGCATCTGAACGTTTCCCGAACATGAGCGCTTACTTCCCTTTTTTCAAAAATGAAAAGAGCGAAGATTTTGATTCAGTTTGTCCGGCGTCGTTTTTCTTTGACTTTGATTTTTTACCTAAGCCAAGACCACGTTTTCCGACGTCTTGGGTCTGTGGAAAACGTCCGGTTTTCAACCGCGTTGCGATATAGGCCAAGCCATTAACCGTGGCTTCGGCTGATTTGACATTATCCAACATTTTGCCTTCATTTGCCGCCTCGAAAAAGCTCTCCGGATCGAAACTAATGACGAGGCTAGGTTCTAATCCTACGGCAGAAGCGAATTCCTTGACCGGAATTTCAGCCAGTTTTGACATACCCGTTTTGTTCAAAATCAGAAGCGGGTCAGGATCGTTCGGACGATGCTCACGCAAGAAATCAACCAAGTTTTTCGTGTTCCGCAAATTGGCCAAATCCGGCGTAGCGGTAATCACTACATCATCTACACTGGTCAAAATATTAGTCGTCCAGTCCGCCCAGTAATGCGGCATATCCAAAATTGTTACCGGACTAATAGAGCGAACGCCATTAACGACGGACTCATAAGCCTCTTGATCCATTGTCGGCTTTCCGTTTAAGGAACTCGCCGCAGGAAGGATGGATAGTTTCTGCGTATGGCGGATCATAATACGATCCAGGAGTGTCTCGTCCAATCGGTCGACTTGAGACAATGCCTCCTCTAGGCCGTGTGCGTTATCATAGGCAAAATCGAGGCCGGTCGTGCCAAAGGAACTGTCCAAATCAACAAGTGATGTTTCTTGCCCCAAGCTCTCAGACAAGCTCCACGCAATGTTATGAGCGAGCGTAGAAGACCCAACGCCGCCTTTGGCGCCGAAAAAGGCCGTCACGCGTCCAATAAAGGGGGCTTCGGGATCCAAATATAAATCACCAAGAGAACGAATAAGGTTCAGCGCTAATAAAGGAGGCACAATATAGTCGGATACACCCTTTTCCATTAATTGTCTGTAGAGACGAATATCGTTGGCCGCGCCAATAATTACGACTTTCGTGCCTTCGTCACAGACAGAGGCAAGGGATTCGAGTTGAGAGAATAATTCATCGCCTCGCATACCTGTCTCAACCAAAATCAGGCTCGGTGTATTTTCCTGGTGGTAAAATTCAATCGCTGCGGACAAACCGCCCATATAGATTTTTGAATTTGTCCGCTTCATCCGCCAGTCCTGCGACATCTCATTGATAACGCGGGCCGTTTCCTGACGATCGCAAAATGAATGAATAGAGATTTGCGGTAAGGCTTTTTCTCCGCCTTCTCTCGGCGCGCTATCTTGAGGCACAGCCATATGAGGCGGTATCGCGCCTGGCATCCCCATAGCAGGCATGTGTTGCATTCCCGCCGGAGGCATATGTTGATGCGGTTGCCCTGCATGAGGAGGCATACCTTGATGCGGCATTGGGTTATGTTGCTGCGGGGCTCCGCCTTGTGGACGCGGCGGCATGTAACCTGCATTTTGTTGCGGCGTGACAGGGGCTTGGGCTGGCTGGAATTGGGGCGTTCCTTGCGGGTGATGCGGTACAATTTGCGGCATAATCTGAGGCGCAGGCATTGGACGCGGCGCCATTTGCGGCGTAGGCATTTGGCGCGCTGGCATGGCTTGCGGTGCGTTAGGCATATGTGTTGGACTTTGTGTCATGGGCTTTATCCGGTCATTTCCGTCTCAGAACCGAGAAGCAAATCTTCAAATTGTCTCTCGGTAAAATATGTCAACTTATTCGCTCTCAAATTGCGTCACTTGCAAAGGCGGACGTTCAGATGCTGTCGACTCGCCTTGAATATATTTGTCGTAAACGACGGTGCGGCGCTGCGAATTCGGTGTGGCTGTCGGGTATGGTTCCAAGAGTTGTCTCGGGTCAGATACCATGGCGGCCAAATTGGCGGCCTGCGAACACCCAAAGGAAGAATATGGCACGTTCATATTCGTGTGGCTCAGACTGTCCATAAACCGACAATCTGCCGGAATTGCGCGTAGCGTTCTGTAAGAGACAATAACAGGCGATGGCAGTTTAGGAGATGATTGATACTCTCCAGATTGCAAAGCCTGCGGATTGATACCAGATTGCGCCATCATCGTACGGAGCAGAACTTCCGTTTGCTGGGCCCCCATCGTCGATTTCGCAACTGTCGGCATATTTACATAAAGCGGGCCATCTCCGCTGGCACGGTAACTTTCTAAAAACTGCGAAACGGCGTATTTATCGCGCGCAGACAGTTCTAATCCATCGGGCCGCGCGTAAAGTTCAAGCCTTTCGATACTTTCAGCGACTTTAATCGGGTTATTCTCGACAATCCGGTACATCGGATTGGGCTGTGCCGCACAAGCCGACAATGTTCCAATCGCCAATGCGGCAATCAGGGCCGTACGGAGAAATTTTTCACGTATTTTCATTGATATCTCCTAATCGACCACATGCCCAAAGGGGCCGCCCAAACCCGGTTGTTTCAAAGGGGATTTCCCATTGCCGGAATAGACTTCGTTTAAGCGTCCCATCAGCAAAGAACTGGAGTCTGTTGGGGCTACAAAACCATCAAGCGGCGTCTGTAATTTGTCCGGATGCGTGGCATCGACCAAATAAGGTGTCACCATAATGACCAATTCAGTTTGTGTATTAGTTGTATCGCTATTGCGGAATAGCGCGCCCAGTCCGGGGACATCTTTTATGCCCGGTGTACCGTCACTTGCGCTTCGGCTTTCTTCACGAATAAGGCCCGCAATCACAAGGCTTCCGCCTGCTGGCATCTCAACGACTGTATTGGCGCGCCTTACGCGTAAGCCCAAAATGTCAGACGACAATCCGCCCGTCTCAAATGAACCTTCTGTTGTAGGTTCTGACACTTCCGTAGAAATATTCAGTGAAATTAGCCCCTCGCTTAAAACCACAGGCGTGAAGCCCAATGACACACCATAAGGGCGGAATTCAAATTCACGTTGCGTTTGACCAAATTCATCAATGAAAACATTCGTTAAGAGCGGAAATTCGCCGCCAATCAAAGTATTCGCTGTTTCTCCGGAAATAGCGGTGAGGCTGGGCTCGGCCAAAGTTCGGATTAAACCCACACGCTCGAGGGCCTGCATAGCCCCTGTGATGCTCTGTAAATCTCCGCCCGCAGGGACGAATCTTCCATTCGCCGTGAGGCCTGTTGCTGATTCAATAGCATTATTACTAACCAGGGATACGGTCGATTCGCCGAGTTGCGCCACAGCACCCAGATTAAAGCCAAGTTGCTTAGTCACGGAACGCTGCATTTCAACAATGCGCACTTTCAGCATGACTTGATCGCGACCTTTAATCGCCATCAAATTGACGATTTCGCCGGGTTCATATGTGCCGTTAGCGACTTCGTTCAGCCATAATTTTGCGAGTTTCTCTACCTTATTGGCGCTAGCCGCATTCTGGACTGAACCGGTCAGTAAGATGTTATTGTGAACGGCTTGGACTTCAACATTTGCGTCGGCTGTGTGTTTCTTTATCAAACCGGACAGTTCCGAGATGTCCCGCTCCACCCGGATGTTTAAATTCAATAATTCTTGTCCATTTTGGCCGTAAAAATAAGCATTTGTTTGTCCGGCTTGTTTGCCAATTAAGACGGTTCGTTGTGTCGTGTGGACGACCGCCTCAACAACATCCGGGTTCGAAACAATGACGTCTTGAATGGCAGATGGCAGTTCGACAACGGAGGACTTGCCATAAGGCAAGACAATCGAACGCTCGGTGGCGCTCTGACCGGGGCCTTGTATCTTCACAGTTGAGGCCGTGACATTACTTATATCGGAATAAGACCGCGTTCCGGCCTCGGCTGTCATAACCGCCGCCGATAAAAGGCTAAACGAAACGCCAGTGAGCAAAGCCCATTTTCGGGCTTTGCGCGAAATATATGAGGAATAATATGTCATTTATTCACCTCTAATCGAAACGCGTTGCGGCTGGCCTGAGCGGTAAACAACCAAGTCAGGCGGTGTCGCCTCTTGCTTGTAAACAGATGTCTTAGCTTTACTGGCAGCGATAGAGCGTGAACTGTTCAAGCCTCTCAATGTCAGGCTGATTTCGCCTGAAGACTGCGCTTCATTCAATAGTACCGCGTCGTCAGGACTGAGTTCAAATGTGGCCGTAGAGCCAATAACGTAAGGCTCACCCTCTGGGTCTGTGGCAAAAGTCTGATCAATGGCCAAAACTTTCACATTCTCAAACAGAATATTGGCAACATGTACCTCATCCCGCACAATCCCTGTAGATTGCGCCGCCGATGATTGTGAATTTGTCTGCAAATCAAATTGTTCGGTAACCAGAATATCCACGCGATCTTCGGGTTGGATAAAGCCGCCAGCGGCTGTCTCGACAGAGATACGCGTTGTAACCGCCCGCATTCCGGGGCTAAGCATGGCCGCAAGCGAACCGCCTTCTCCTACCAAAACGACTTTTCTTTCATTAATAGGCTCGCCTTCAAAAATGTTGGAGCGAACGATAGCGCCCTGCAGCTCTTCCATTGCCTCCGGACGATCATCTGCTGCATTCGTAATTAATGTCGGTAGGATGCTGTCTTCGGGCCAAGGTACCCATGAGAGTAAATCGGGATTTAACCGCGCGCCCATTGGGATGTCCGCATTCGCCATCAGAACTTCAACATACGCCACCTGTTCGATAACTGGTTCCGAAGAGGTCGTTTCCACAGGCTCGGGCGTCAAAAATGTCTTATAGACAAAGAATGTGACAATTAGCAGAACGCCTAAAAGCGCAAGTTTCTTAATTTTTCCGCTATCCATAACGCCTCACCTGACCCGAATTGGTCCTTCGCCCCACAGAATCTTTAGGCTGTGAATCGATAAGTTATGGTTAAGATGTAAAAAAAGACGGCAAAGAAATGGTTAACAAGTTCGGCTTTCCGCAGTTTTATAGCCTATTATTGGCATTTCAGCTCTTTCGAAGCCTTAATCGCTCAGCGCAGTAAAGATAGAGTTAGAACACCCTTTCAAACGTCGGTATTTGATAGGCGGACTATTATCTAGCCAATGATTGCTTTAAAAATGGCGCTATCAGGGAAAACGATTAACGCCCCTGCCGCTAAAGCAAGGCCATAAGGCATTTGTTTCTCTTCTTTAAACAAACCATAACCCCACGCTGACGTTGCAACGCGAACGGGTGCATAGTGGCGCCCCACCACAAGCAAGGCCGCCAAAACGCCGCCAATAATACCAACCCATAAAATATATTCAAAGGCGTCAGTCCATGTCCACCACAAGCCTGTGGCTGCCATAAGCTTCGCGTCACCGCCGCCAAGCCAACCCAATGCAAACATAACAAAACCAGCCGCAAACAACGTTAGCCCGACAAGCAGGTGTTCACCTAAATCCGGCAGGCCTGTCCATGTGAAAGGTAAGGCCAACAAAAAGAGGCCTATGACGACAAGACTATTTACATTGGATATGCGCATATTCGCAGCGTCTGTGATTGCTGCCCACATCATACACAGTGAGAAACAGAAAAATATGGCAAATGGAAGTATCACGTCATAACCTCGGTTTATTGCAATATTAAAATCGCTATCAGAACGAACAGACTGTCGCCTTTTCGCAATTAATTCAGGTATATTCGAATAATCTTAAAATGTGGTTTCCGGTCAGGAATATGATTACATTCCATGATCAGAGGTCTAATTTATTTTTTTGCTGCCGCAGTCGCTGCTGTTGCGAACTTACCATTGATCGCCGCGCCCAGAGCGCCAGCCGATACAACAATACCCACAGCTAGAACGGCGATGACGACGCCATATTCAATGGATGTCGCCCCTTTTTCATCTGCGACGAACTGTTTGAAGGAAAAATTTGATTTCGTTTTATCTAACATGACACTGCACCGAACCTGTTTCAAACCGTTACCCTAAGGTTGAAACCCTAAGAAAAAGTTCCAAAAAAAAAACCACCCAATAAGGGTGGCTTTGACAGAAACATCGATGAACTGAAGTTCACCGATGTCAAATTCTGCCTAGACGGAATTAACCGCCTTTGTTTTCTTTCGCTGCACCAACAGTTGATGCGGCAGTTGTAAACTTAGAAGAAATGTTCTTACCAAGTGTAGTCGCGCCGCCAATCAAGGCAACAGAGATAAGAGCGGCAATCAAACCATATTCAATGGCTGTTGCACCGGATTCGTCATTGATAAAACGAGTAACTAGATTTTGCATAACTTACTCCCACGTATGCTAGGTTTATTGGGTTAATCCCATTCCCAGGGACACCCCTGATGTGATTGCTTATAGGGACAGCATGTTACTGCCCGATTGAGAGTCGTAGTAAATATCTGTTTAATTTGCTGATTTTATGGGAATTTTTGCGGAAATCTGACTTTATACATTATATGTATCAAGAATATTTTCATTTTAAGATGGATTTTATCACAGGTTTGGCCACGTACACTTGGTATTTACATGTGTCTTCGGCTTGTCTCTTGAAGGCATATCTTTTGGATGTGACGTTGATGAGCCGAAACCCATCAACGCCGTAAAACTAAACGGGATTATCCGCCTTTGTTTTCTTTCGCTGCGCCAACTGTCGTGGCAGCAGTCGTAAACTTGGCCGAAATGTTCTTACCAAGTGTCGTCGCGCCGCCAATCAAGGCAACAGAGATAAGAGCGGCAATCAAACCATATTCAATGGCTGTTGCACCGGATTCGTCATTGATAAAACGAGTAACTAGATTTTGCATAACTTACTCCCACGTATGCTAGGTTTATCGGAATTGATCCCGAAATTCACAGGAACATTCCTGATAAAAATCTACTACAGCGCGAATCTTACCCT
>CAZMEN010000051.1:0-19747 GCA_964565335.1 uncultured Algimonas sp.
AGAAGAACAGGATAAATATGGCATAGGATTGAGAAGCGGGAATACGATTTGTAAAAACGGTTGTTTTCCAACCCCTTAATTCCCGCAAAGGCGGGGATATACGTTAAAACGGGACAATAAATCCCGACGTCTCGGGGATGAACGGCGGGGTAGGATGAATTAAATTCATCCGTCATTGCCGCATTTTATGCGGTAATCCATGCGAATAAGGTTACGCCTAGCGTGGTGGTTCATAACGGAAAGAGAGGCGCTTTACGCTCGCTAGCTAATCACATCCAAGCCGCCCATATAGGACTTAAGAGCCTCAGGCACAGTAATCGTGCCGTCTTCATTTTGGTAATTTTCTAAAATAGCGACGAGCGTGCGGCCCACGGCAAGGCCAGAGCCGTTAAGCGTATGTACGAAACGGTTATCTTTTGCCGCATGCTTATAACGGGCTTGCATACGGCGGGCTTGGAAGTCACCACAATTCGAAATAGAGCTAATTTCGCGGTAAGTGTTCTGACTCGGGAGCCATACCTCGATATCAAAAGTCCGCCGCGCGCCAAAACCCAAATCGCCTGTGCAAAGCTCCACGACGCGATAGGGCAGTTCCAAACGTTTGAGCACTTCTTCGGCGTTACTAAGCATACGCTTATGCTCGGCCTCGCTGTCTTCGGGCTTTACGATAGAAACAAGTTCGACCTTATTAAATTGATGCTGACGGATCATACCTTTGGTATCGCGCCCTGCACTGCCCGCTTCGGAGCGGAAACACGGCGTGTGAGCGGTCATCCGTTTGGGGAGTGTGTCAGGATCAAGGATAGATTCGCGCACGATGTTTGTGAGGGAGACTTCGGCTGTTGGGATGAGGTAAAACTCCTCTTCCGTTTCTGCATCCTCGTAAACTTCATTCACAAGAGTTAATATGTTTACTTCACTTGACAGGCCGAGTTCGCCAACGGTCCGGTCCAATCGTGCAAGCGCTTTGTTACTTAACTCACTTCGGCCATTAAAACTCCCTCCTAGATACAAATCATTTCCGAACTTAGGTAATTGCCCCGTTCCATAAAGTGCATGGGGTCTCACAATATATGGCGGGCTCGTCTCAGTGTAACCATGTTCATCCGTCTGCAAATCGAGCATAAAAGCCGCCAAGGCTCTATCCAATCGGGATAGGGCTCCGCTCAACACCACAAAGCGGCTGCCGCTCATCTTGGCGGCGGTTTCGAAATCCATCATGCCTAGGGCTTCGCCTAAATCAGCATGGTCTTTGGGTTCAAACCCGAGTTTTGTCGGCTCGCCCCATGTATGAAGTTCTATATTCCCCTCTTCATCTTCGCCCTCAGGCACGTCCTCAAACGGGATATTAGGAATACCGGCCAGTAAATCATGCAATTGTGCTTTTTCACTGTCCACTTGCGCGCCCATAGCGGCAATGACGTTTTTCGCGCCTGCAACTTCAGTCTTAAGCCGCTCAGCTTCTTCTTTGTCGCCTTTGGCCATGGCCTGACCGATGAGCTTGGAGCTTTTATTACGCGCAGCTTCCGCTTCTTGAACGACTTGTTGCGCTTTACGAATCAGCTTGTCTTGATTGATGATTTTCTCAGAAAGCGGCTCAAGCCCCCTCTTCGCCCAAAGAGCGTCATAGAGCTCGGCATTTTCGCGTATGGCTTTGATATCGTGCATGGTCATTACCGTTCTAAAATTCTTGCCCGCTATAACGAAGCCTTGTTTATCCGTAAACCGTATAGGGCCGCCAATTATGGCTCGAGTTGAAATGACTTAATCGGGTTAAACTCAATTACGGATATCTGATGTCTTATTAATTATAGGATAACACCTCTTTCCTATAGAGCCCGGCGCGGACGGGTATTTGTTACATTCACATGCCGTTCAGACGGGCAAATTATAAACCGCCCATCACTATATAACTCCGAGGGTTTGGAACATGAAATTACTTTTAATCGGCACAGTTGCCGCACTCACTTTGAGCGCAACAACCGCACAAGCACAAATTTTTGACGGCTTCTCGGGTGAAGCGGCTCTTACAGGCGCGAAAACAACCGGCAATACAGATACGACAGATGTAGGATTTGCCTTAAAGCTACAGAAAACGGGCGAAGTTTGGACACACAAACTAAAAGGGTCCGCTGATTACGGCGAGGCGGATGATGTGAAGAACAAACAACGCTTCGCATTTGGGTATCAGATTGATCGTGAATTAAATGACAGAACCTATATTTTTGGGACCGCCGATTATTTTAATGACGATTTCGGATCTTATTCTGATGGTTACTATCTCGGTACAGGTATCGGCTATAAAGCCATCGTGACGGATGCGGTCACATGGAATGTCGAAGGCGGCGCAGGTTATCGCTCGCAAACACAGCAAGGCGTTGCAGGATTGACGGAAAGCGAACTCGCTATTCGCGGTTTCTCTGATTTTGACTGGGTTTTGAACGATAACGTATCTTTCTATAATGATACCGAAGTCACCTATGCCTCTAGCGATACTTATATTTGGAACGAAACCGGATTGACGTCTCAAATCGCCGGAAACCTCGCCGCTCGCGTCTCCTTCCGAATTGATCATCACACAGATGTACCAGTGGGTGTTGAAAAGACAGACACGATTACGCGCGTCGGCATCGTCTATACCATGAAGTAAACACGCAAGGTTGGGCCTCGAAAGCCTTAACGGGGTAGAGCTTTAGAATTTGCAATTAATCGGTTAAAATTTAACGATTTTCCGCCTTATCTTTACCACAGCTTTACCAAAATAATTCATATCCCGTATGTGAACCATGCGGGATTTTTTATGTTTAAATTTGCCTCTTTCTCACTGCTTGCTTTCTGTCTAAGTGCCGCTACGGCGCAGGCGCAGTTCACCGAAGGTTTGACCGGCGAAATATCGGCCAATGGAGCCGTGACGACAGGTAATACGGAAACAACCAATATTGGTTTCGCTTCAAAACTGGAAACCGCCACCAAAGAATGGCGGCATTCTGTCAAAGCCTCGGCGCATTATGGCCGCGCAAATGGAAACACGAACAAGTCTCGCTATGCCTTGGGGTATCAATTGGATCGTGACTTGAACGACCGCCTCTATTTTTTCGGTAATGCAGATTACTTTAGCCATGATTTTGGCGCGTTTAAACAGGGCCATTATTTAGGAGCGGGCTTTGGCTATCAAGTCTGGGAAGATGATCCGACAAGGTTAAAACTAGAAGCCGGTATAGGGTATCGCTCTCAGAAGGCTCGTCTAAAAGCCAATGACCCAAGCGGTCTCTCCTCTCGTACAGACGCTGAATTAGCCGGACGAATAGTGTCTGACTTTGACCATGACTTTAATGACCACGTGTCATTTCGAAACGATACAGAATTACTTTACTCCTCCTCTGATACGTTCATTGCGAATGAAGCAGGTGTTAAATCCAAAATCTGGGAGAATATCAGCCTTTTGGCGTCGTTCCGCGTTGAAAATCATAGCCGTGTTCCAGAGGGACGTAAGAAGACGGATACCATCAGCCGCCTGGGTGTTGTCTATACAATGAAATAGGGAGGCTTCGCCGCCGCCTTAATATCCGCCATCATTCTGGCCTTCGCTATGGCACGCCGCATCAAGAATCATATATTCTGTCATGGAAAAAAGGCGTTGTATTGCCTATAAGGGCCTATGCCTGATACTTATCTTTGTTTGATGCGCCATGCCAAGTCATCTTGGGCGAATGGCGATTTGAGCGATCATCAACGTCCGTTAAATGAACGCGGCCGAGAGGCAGCGCCCCTAATTGGCGGCGTACTGGCAGCCCGCAATTATGCACCGGATATTATCTGGAGTTCAGATGCAAGGCGGACCCGTGAAACAGCCATGTGTCTTATCCGCGCCATTCCGGGCGCGCAGTCTGTGACCTATAATTCCGATTTTTATCATGCCAGTGCGCAGCAGGTCATCAGTATATGCGATAAAACGCCCTTCCCCGATGGTCAAAATCTGATGCTTTTGGGGCATAATCCGGGTTGGGCCGAGTTGTTTTTCTACCTGTCTGGCAAATCCTATGACTTTCCGACGGCCGCCTGCGCCGTTTTTCGGGCAAAGGTGACGCTAGAAGCAGATTGGCTGCGTCCAGTTAACTGGGAACTCGTTGATTTTTTAGTCCCCAAGGCTCTCGCCTAAGCCGCCGATGAAGACCTTAAAAGCCATATTACAGGTGTATTGGAATTTCCTGTTCTACCCGCTGTTATTGGGTCTATTTATCTGGCTTTGGATAAAAGGCGCGCATTGGATATGGGGCGCGTTGGTCGTTGCCGCTATGCTCGTGTTTGACCCTCTCTGGCGCAGTCTTTTTAAGAAATAAAAAAGCGCCACCGACCGAAGCCGGGGCGCAGTAAGAGTTTGCGCGCTTGGGGTCGCGAGCAAAAAGTCACGTTGTCAGGGACCTAAAAACGTAACTACCCTCATTACGTATTTGAAGTTACAACGGATTGATTGAAATTTCAATCTTCAAAACTTTAACAATTAAGCAAATTTGCCCCGAAAACTCAAAAGCGTGTCTTCCTTACGCAAAATATAAAGCAAACCCATCGCGGCTGCAGCAGGAATAGCGGCCAAGAAAAGCTGATTGCTGCCATCAAGCCAGAACAGATAATACTTAATGCTCACCAAAATGGCGCCGGCATGAAGGATAAAGACAAGGGGGTAGGTAATTGATTTTTTTAAACCTGTTACGAAAGCAACCAGTAAGACCATCCAGAATACACCTATGATAAGACCTACCGTTTCGGGTAAGGCGGAGACATGATAATATTTCGCAGCGATATTTGCGGCCGACTCAGGGCTTTTGAACCGCATTAACTGCCAAGGCAGTAAAAAATAGAAAATAGATAACCGCGTCAGCAATAGAGCGGGGGATAAAGATTTTGGCATATTGCCCTCCAATTAGAATTTGGAGTGGGCCATATCGTTTAAATCTTCACTATCCAACACACGCTTCCGTGATTTAGCCGACATCACCGTTCAGACGGGCGCGAGCTTTATCAGCGCCCATCAGGGTCAAAAGCGGCCCCATTTCAGGGCCGTGGTCTTGTCCTGTCAAGGCGCGGCGAAGCGGCATAAACAGCCCCTTCCCTTTACGGCCCGTTGCCTCTTTGACGGTTTTCAACCATGGGCTCCAGCTCGTTTCATCCACGGTTTCAGGCAAAAGAGCCGCAGCGGCAGCGCAAAAATCTTTATCTTCAACCTCAACCCGTCCCGGCATTGGCGCGAATATAGTCGTTGACCACAACGCTGCGTCGGAAAGTTTTTCAACATTCCCGCGTATCGCAAGCCAAAGCGCCTCACCGCCAGAGACACCGAGAACATCCAAACGGTCTTTCACAGCCTCATAAGGTGTTTCATGGAGCAAACGTCCGTTCAGAAGGAGCAATTCATCCTCATCAAAGCGCGCCGGTGCACGGCCAATTTTATCAAAACTAAACTCTTCGACCAAAACGTCCAAAGACGAACGGACTTCGATAGGGTCAGATGTCCCAATTTTTCCCAAAAGCGACAAAATCGCCAAAGGTTCAATATATTGCTCGCGTAATTCTCCCATAGAGAGCGAACCGAGCCGTTTGGACAGCCCCTTCCCGTCACTGCCCACCAAAAGCGGTGTATGCGCGAAAGATGGCAAGTGATCTGACAAAGCCTGGAAGACTTCAATCTGCGCACCTGAATTGGTGACATGGTCTTCGCCGCGAATGACGTGCGTAATTTTCGCTTCGATATCATCCACCACGCTTGGCAGAGTATAAAGGAAAGAGCCGTCCGCGCGGATAAGCACAGGGTCGGAAATGGACGCGGTATCAATAGTTTGTTCTCCGCGCACGACATCATGCCATGTCACGGGATTGCCGGAGAGTTTAAAGCGCCAATGCGGTTTGCGGCCCTCGGCCTCCAATTTGGCTTTGTCTTCATCGGTTAATTCAAGTGCGCCGCGATTATAAACAGGCGGCTTGCTCTGCACACGTTGCAATTTACGCTGTCTGTCCAGTTCTTCTGATGTATCGTAACAGGGATAGAGTAATCCTGCCTCTTTCAGCTTGTCCGCAGCGGCCTCATAGGACGGAAAACGGTGCGATTGATTGAACGTCTCCTGCCACTCCATTCCGAGCCAAGTCAGGTCCTCACGAATCATATTCTCATAGTCATTGGTGCTGCGCTCCAAATCCGTATCATCAATACGCAGAATAAACGTCCCGCCCTCTTTCTTGGCAAACAGCCAATTCATCAAAGCGGTACGGACATTTCCGACATGAAGTTTCCCCGTCGGGGATGGAGCAAATCTAACGCGAACTGACATAATTTTATCTATTCTTCCGTTTGTTTCGGAACATGTTTCTTAATTTAACGTCTAGCGAATGTTTAACTTGGCTTTGCAAGATTCAACATGACTTAGAACCGTTATGGATTTCTTCATTTCGATAAACTTCATTTCCGAGAAACTCCACAAATATCTTTCATTAGGCGTGTACAAAGCCGCATGAGGCACTCTTGAAATGCCTCCTGCAAGAAGAATGTGGAACGCTGAGTTTTGACGCAGACAAGAGGGTGAATCGGTCTTTTCTTTGGCTTTGATGTAAAAAAGAGTGCTTAGAATTACTTGGGATATCAAAAGTATCGAACCAAAGAATATCAGATTACTGATAATCGCCGATTTGAACGAAAATAATTTTAGCTTCAGCAATTTGATACTGATCCAAGTCATCAATAATGCCAAAATGAGTGTGGGAACGCTCAAAAAGGGATGAAGAATGACGGCGTATCCAAACCGCAGCATCATGAAAAGCGAACCAAAAGGCGCACTCGCCAGAACAGCAAAAAGTTGAATCCCATTTTCAAGTTTCGCGACGGATAATATAAAATTCAGAAACGTCCAAATCAAAAGGGTAGTGAAAGAGAAAATACCGAAGTTTCCTCTGTCAGGATTTAGGGCCGCATCAGTCATCACGCTTCGGAACAACGTCCCGATAGCGGTTGGTGATCGGGTAACGACGATCGCGCCCGAAATTCTTTGGCCCTATTTTTACACCGGGCGGGGCCTGTCGACGCTTATATTCAGCAATATAAAGCAGATGTTGGATGCGAGACACGTTTTCGGGCGTATGGCCGCGTTCGAGCAGTGTCTCAACTGACGCTTCCTCATCGACCAATCCGCGCAAAATATCGTCTAAAATGTCATATTCTGGTAGGCTATCACTGTCTTTTTGATCATCGCGCAGCTCGGCAGAAGGCGGTTTGGTGATAATACGTCTCGGTATCGGGTTCTCGGCCCCCAATAAATCATCAGGATTGTGACCGTTACGCCACTCCGCCAGAGCAAAGACTTCGGTCTTATAGAGGTCTTTGAGCGGGTTATACCCGCCGCACATATCGCCATAGAGCGTCGCATAACCGACTGCCATTTCGGATTTATTCCCCGTCGTGACCAACATGGGGCCAAATTTATTGGACAATGCCATGAGTGTGAGCGCCCTCGCCCGTGATTGGATGTTTTCTTCGGCGGTTGTCGGCGGCAAGTCTTTGAAAAACGGCGTAAGCATCTCGTCGAATGCATCAATCGCAGGCTTAATCGGTATCACGTCATAGCGACAGCCGAGACGAATCGCGCAAGCTTTGGCGTCTTCGACACTATCAGAACTCGTATATTTCGTCGGCATCATCACGCACCACACGCGGTCAGGGCCAAGCGCATCGACGGCAAAGGTCGCCGCCATAGCGCTATCAATTCCGCCTGACATCCCCAAAACAATCTGTTTAAAGCCGTTTTTATTGACGTAATCGCCCAGGCCCAAACAGGTCGCGCGCCAATCGGCTTCAAACCCTGTTAATTGGGCTTCCAATTTGGCCTTTCTACAGACCCATTTATGAGCTTCTTTTTCCCAAATGGAGACATCATAATCCGGGACGAAACTCTTGAGAGATTGTACAATTGCGCCTGCTGCGCTCATGGCGAAACTAGAGCCATCAAAGACCAATTCATCCTGTCCGCCGACCTGATTGACATATATAAGCGGTAGGCCTTCATTGTGGACTTTCATACCCAAAGCTTCGCTGCGTTCAGACAGTGCGGTGCGCCGCCAGGGCGAGCCATTAGGCGAGATTAAAATTTCCGCACCTTGGTCAGCAAGGTGACTGGCGACCCCTTTTTGCCACAGGTCTTCACAAATCGGCAACCCAATCTTTATTCCTTTAAAATCAATGGGTTCAGGGAGAGGTCCTCGTGTAAAAATACGGGCTTCATCAAATACGCCGTAATTGGGTAGGTGATGCTTTTTACGGACATCTGTGATTTTTCCATCCTGCATAAACAGCGCAGCGTTATAGAGCTTCCCGTTTTCGTTCCAAGGCAGGTTAAACACGACGGCAGGGCCGTCTTTGGTCAGTTTGGCAAAGTCTTGGGCAAGGCGTTTGCAATCTTCTACGGCGGCGGGTTTTAGAACCAAATCCTCGGCCGGATAACCGATAATAAGCTGCTCGGGTAGAACAAGGATATCCGCGCCGTCATTCTTGGCGCGCACAAACGACTCTTTAGCGAGCGCAATATTGGCGTCCAAAGCCCCCACAGTGGGGTTCAACTGGGCCGAAGCAATCTTTAATCGGGTGGTCTTTTTGGTAGCCATGGGGCGGGTTTAGCCCCGCAAGAGGATAGCGGCAAGAAAATTGCCCCCTAAAGGGGGCAAAAATAAATCGGATGAAAATCTTCAAATTTCTGCTTGCAAACCATTTTTCGTTTCCCTAAACGCCGCCTCCCGCTGCTGAGGCAGCCGAGCTTTTGCGGAAGGGTGTCGACGCCCTCCGGTGCGCACTCTGTGAGTTAGCGTATGCCAAGGCCGGTCAAATCGGAAACGGGTATTTGTGTAGCCAAGTGGTTAAAGGCAACTGATCTGAAATCAGCACTCTTATGAGTACGCGGGTTCGAATCCCGTCACAAACTTTGAAATGTAGCTCAGATGGATAGAGCACTAGACTTGTAATCTAGCTGTCGCAGGTTCGACTCCTGCCATTTTACCATAGGCCCTTGAAACGGCCAAGCGACTGCAAATCGCTTTCCATAACGACGTTCCGGGTGAACGTCAGGAGAGTAGATGCGGTGTGAACTTCGCGCCCTTCGCGGCGATTTATGGCTTCGGCCATGACTCGCGCTTGGGACGGATAAGCCCGTGCCTGCCCTCTTTACAGAAACGACCGAATGACGGTGTGCCGATTTTAGGCGCTTTAGGGTCAGAGACTGTTTGCGTTTAGCCTGTGGGGCTAGGCAATTTCTTTCTCGCGCTCCGAGAGCCCCTTTTATCAGCCCCGAAACTCCGTCCGCTCTGCGTCAGCGCTCGCCCGGGCGTCACATTTGAAATTCAGCGGCCCATGATGGGCGGCTCGCTAACCCGAGGTCAATTCCGACCTCACAACACGAAGGACTGTCACGTGAACTAAACAGCAAAGGAGAACGCTATGACGATTGTGACAAGAAAAATGATGACCACAAAGGTTATCGTAGACGAAACAGAGCGGGCGCTTGTCGCGCGCAACGGTAAGTTTGAGGCCATTTTGGAGGCGGGTAAGCATAGCCTGGCCCATTGCAAAGGGTTGCAACTGATAGGCCGTCCCACAATCGAAAGCTTTTCCCTGAACGCTGTGGCGGTCAATGCGGAGCTTGTGGAAACCTTGATGCGGTCCAAGCCTAAGCTTGTTACCGAGCATATGGTCGTCTTTGAGACGGCTTTGGATGAGGTCGCTTTGATTACGCGGACTGGAAAGCTTCACTCTGTGATGCGGCCCGAGACTAAGCGGACGTTCTGGAAAGATTCTGGCCCTTGGTCTGCGGATATCGTGACCCTGAGCGACGAGTTGACTGTGGATGCCAAAACATCCCGCCGGCTCATGCTCATCAACACGGATGTCGTGAGACGGTTCAAGGTTGAACATGGCCAAATCGGTATGTTGCATGTCGATGGGGCCTTTGTGAAAACATTGAAGCCCGGCGGGCATTGCTTCTGGAGCCATGGTAAGGTCATCACGGTCAAGATAATCGATACGCGGGAACACGCACTCGATGTGACGGGCCAAGAAGTTTTGACCAAAGACCGTGTGTCTATTCGGGTGAACTTGGCCGCGACCTTTCGGGTTGTTGACCCTGTGAAAGCCGTCACCGAGGTCAAAGACTTCGAGGACGCGCTTTACAGGTCTCTTGGTCACGCCTTCCGCAAAACCTTGTCTGCGAAAACGCTCGACGAAGTTTTGGCCAAGAAAGGCATGGTCGATACCGAAGCTGCAAAAGAGGTGCGCGAGGCCATGGCGAAAGCCGGCCTTGAGGTCTCTGCGATTACCTTGAAGGATATCGTCCTTCCCGGTGAGATGCGGGATATCCTCAACACGGTTGTGACGGCGGAGAAGGAGGCGGAAGCCAACACCATCCGCCGGAGAGAAGAAGTCGCGGCAACGCGGACCTTGCTCAACACAGCGAAAGTCATGGCGGATAACCCCGCTATGATGCGGCTCAAAGAGCTCGAAGCTTTGGAAACAATAGCCGAGAAAGTCGGTACATTGACGATCCACAGCGGCACGAAAGGCTTGATGGAAGACATCGTGTCTCTCAAACGGTCTTAAGAGCTAGGCGGAGCCCCCGCAAACTGCACCCGTCCCTTTTGGGGCGGGTGTAATGCGTTTTCCGGCGGCTTAATTGCCTGAAACTTGCCCCGTGATTGTTCTGACGTCCTGCGCGATGAGCTTCGCATTCGCCTCATTTAAAAGCGACACATGCGACGCTTCGGGCAATATGGTGACGCCGCCAAGCCCCGTATTGTCCAGAGCCGCCCGCGCAACAGGGGCATTAGACCGCTTGGTTTCAATATTTGTATAAACAAAGACAGGAATTTGATCAGCTGTTTCTTCTGTTCGCCAATGCGCATTTGGAAAGGCATCCAGAGCAGCCGTTATCTCTGCTTTTGTCGCTTTGTGATGACGGACGGAGGAATAGGCGCGGCGGTTATCTTTCTTCATGTCTCCGGAATGATCGAAATCCCCTGAGATGAAATACATTGCGCCGCCCGTTACGCCAATTCGGGATAAAAAGGCGGTGAAGGATAGTCCGCCCTCTAACCAAGATCTGAAGGACTCAAATCGTTCTGTACTTAATGCGATAGGCCGCACAGCATCAACAAAAACCAATCCGCGTAAATCGTCAGGATAAGTATTGGCATAAGCATGCAATCTGAAGCCCGCCATTGAATGACCGATTAAGACAAAAGGGGCGTCCTGACCCAAGGCGGCTCGTAAACGCTGCATATCCTCGACATGCCAATCCGGCGTTGGGGCCGTGCCTGCCGGGACAGGGTCACTCCAGCCCATACCCGCCCTGTCATAAAGACAAACACGATGATCCGCTTTGAGGGCCTCCAAAACCCAAGCGCCATGCGTATGATTCCCAAACATCCCTGCATCAAATAGAACAAAAGGCGCGTTGTCAGGGCCTTCGCAACGCACATGCAAGCGCCGCTCGCCTTCGACGGCGACCATCTCGAACGGCGGCGTGTCGCCCAGTTGAAATAAATACCGTATCCCGCCCAGCGTCATCAAAATGAGAATGAAGCCCACGAACAATAGACACAGCAATTTCAATGCTTTCCAGAGGAATGATAGGAGTTTAGTCAGGGTTATTACCTCAGTAGATTTCTATAGTTTCTAAAAATTATTGCGTCTCTCTCTGTTTTCTGAGTTCCCGCAACATTTCTTCGTATATTTTGCTTAGCTCATCTGAAGAGGGCAAAGCACCATTTGATTTGTAATCGTGAGTTCCTGACATCGTATTCAAAACGAAGTCATGTCTTGCTTTTTCAAACTTCCGACTGAAGTCTTCAGTTATTAGATTACTCGGAACCTTTCCTAAAATCATTCCTGCAATTAAATTTGAATCAACGTCACCATTTAAAACCCGGCTAACAGCTACTTCCCACTCTTCTTGGGTGCTGGGAGTTTTCACCCCCCTCATCAAACCAAAAACTTCTCCGAAGGCGCTTTCCTGCAAATTTGCGCTCTCTGAATAAATAGGCATTATTAAACTCTTATTTTGTGTCGTCACTTGAGGCGAATAAAATGCCGCCAAACTCCGAAACATATCGATATTATCTTCTATCGACGTTTGGCCGCTTTTACCTGCTTGTGTAAATTCTCGGTCTGCGGCGTTCTTGGCGATGACGATATTCGCGTTCGGATTGACGTAAATATATTGCCCGTAAATGCCGACGGCGAAGAAATCGCCTTTGTGAATGCCCGTCTGAGGCATGGGCACCCACCATTGATAGCCATAGCCTGTGCCGCGATCGGGGTGGAAAATAGGTGCATGGTTTGTGGTGGAGTCTTTGACCCAGTCGGCAGGAACGAGTTGCTCACCATTCCACATACCCTCTTGCAAGAATAGCTGCCCAAATTTGGCGTAATCGCGCGTACGCAGGTTTAACCCCCCCAATGCAAAGGCCACATCTTTCCCGTCCGTCAGATAAAACGGCGCTTTGCCAAAGCCTAAATTCGCCCCGTAAGTCTCTTCAAACAGTTGATGCAGGGACTTCCCCGTTACGGCGCGTAAGGCCATCGCCGCCACATGGGTGTCGATAGACACATATTGCCAGCTTTCGCCCGGCTCATAATAGCTCTCTTTTAGGGTAGCGGCATATTTATCCATGGACCCGCCCAAGCCAAGCACGCGGCCCATATCGTTGATGTCGGATTTCGGATCCATATAGTCTTCGTTAAAGACCACGCCGCTGCTCATATTCAGGATATTGGCGAGCGAAACCCCTTCATAGGCGGAACCTTTGAGTAAGGGCACATATTTGTCGACAGAGTCACCCAAGCTCTCAATCTGGCCGTTTTCAAGTGCCTGTCCGTAAAGTCCAGACATAAAGGACTTGGCGACAGACCAACTAATGCGCAAATCGTCTTTGTTCGTGTCTTTATAATAACTCTCATGGATGAGCTTGCCGTCTTTGATGACAACAAGCGCCGTTGTGTCCAATTCCTCTAATATATCAGAGAGCGCCCTCTGCTGCTCCGCAATCATAACCGTTTCGGGCAAATCCTGAATATCTTCGGGCCAAGGCTGGGGTTCGCCGATTTTCAAGTCATGATGGATGAAAGCCGCATCCATGTTTGAGAAGTTTTCGACAATTTTATCAGCGTCAAACAATGTGTTGACCGTCATCAGGCGTTTTATCTTTGTTGCATTGAACAAAAGAACAAGCCCCAGAACAATCACAAGCCCCAAAAGAATCTTCAGAAACAACTTCATTGTATAGGCTCCCCATCAATCTGTATTGCGACTTTGGCCGCGTTGTAGCCTTCTTCCGCTGTTACATTAACAGGCGTTCCGTCCAAAACCGCATCAATAAACTGGCTCGACGCAGCGCCAAGGCTATCGGCGGCAATAGGATTGCTCGCAAATTCCATGTCCAAATCAAATCCTGTATTATGTTGCACCGTCTTCGCGCCAAAATCGATAAGCACTGTGCCTGACGGATATTGTATCGTCATAGAGCGGGAGACGGTGTCCTCTACACGGGATGCCGACAGGATGGCCGTCCCGCCTTCAAATGTTAGCTCAGCCCGTGCGCGGTCAGGGTTACCTGTATTAACCCGCTCAGAAGCGCCGCTGACCTCTATGGGTGTGCCCCGCATAAGCATGCAGCACAAATCGATATCATGGCTCATTAAATCGAGCGTGACGGATGTATCACCGCCGCGGCGAGAAAATGTAGCATTACGCGTGGCAATAATTTTCTGCGGGGTCTCAGTCACTTTATCCAAACCAATAGCGCGGATAACGTAGCGTTCCTGATGACCGACCTGTACGATTTTGTTCAGCTCTTTGGATAAATCCCAAACCGCTTTGGCGTCTTTGACCGAGGTTGCCAAAGGTTTTTCGACCAATATATGGCACCCGGCCTCTAAGGCCGCTAAAGCGGAGGCCCCGTGATTGACGGCAGGGTTAGCCAAGACCATAGCATCACATGCCGCAAAGAGGCTCTCCTCAGTCTCAAAATGACGACCACCATGTTTTTCTGCCAAGGTTTTTCGTTTATCCAGGTGAGGGTCATAGACGCCGATGAAATCGACACGGGCATTCTGCGCTAATTTACCGGCGTGGTATCCGCCGAATACACCGGCTCCCAAAAGGCCGACTCTGAGGGTCTGTTTTGTCATAGCTCTCCATAAGCTGTTTCCACCCTTCGTGTCAGCATAGAATCACTTCCAAGCGATTCGGATAAATTAGGCAGTAAAGTGCGATTAATTCGGGCCAAAATTCGCGATAAGGTCGAAAAAACACCGAAAAACCCCCGTAAAACAGGGTTTTTAATGACTCGTTAATTAAAATTCTTACCGTGCACTTTAAGGCTCCATCACACGGAATGGACCCATGATAATAGGGAGACCCATCATGAACAAAAAAGAACTTATCAGCGCACTCGCTGAACACACAGATTCGACACAGGCCGCAGCCGGTGAATTTCTGAATGCGTTTTGCGAAACTGTCGTTTCCGAAATGAAAAAGGGTGATGGCTCGACTGTTGCCATTCCAGGCTTTGGTCAATTCATTGCCAAGCATCGCGCAAGCCGGGAAATGCGCAATCCTGCCACAGGTAAAATGATGATGAGCAAAGCCAAAACATCGGCGCAGTTCAAGCCTTCTGCAGGCCTTAAAGACCTCTAAACTACACTCCCACGTATTTTAGAACAAACCGATAAGGCCCCTCGCCTTGTCGGTTTTTTTATGATTTGTTCGGGCGGGGGATAAGAAAATGGCCACTCATCTGGATAAAACAGAATCACACTCACGAAAAGAAGAGACAGTAAGAAACCATGATCCTGTCACAAAAATCGGGTTAGAGGAATTTCTAGAGGATGTTTTTGGCCTAAATATACGGAGCGCCAAAACATTATGGACCTTATTTAAAACCCCCTCAAACTACTTTGCCGCGGCAAAGACCCCGGATTGGGAACAAAAATACACGCCCTCTCTGAGACTTTGGCTGGGGCTGACCGCTATTATGGTCGCGCTTCAGTTTATTTGGGCCCGCCCAGACGGAACATTCATGTCGGCGATGAAAGAAAGCCTCATCGGTGGTCTGAAATCCGGAATGAATTCGGGCGCAGGTAGGTCATTTGACCTCACCACTTTTGATTTCGATGCCGTTTTTGTGGATACGATGAAGCTCAATACGCTCATTTATCCATTTATGTTCGTTTTCATGATGAGCCTATTGGCCTTCGCTTACCGCGCCTGGGGGCAAAAACTCCCTTTCGTTGTACGGCAGCGTTATATTTTCGCCATCATTATTCCGGCTACAGTGATAGGGGTATTCTCGACTCTGCTAATGACAGCCGCCTCCACAGAAGTATTCAAGGTTGTTAGTTTTTTTCAAATCGGGCTCGTTCTGGGACTTTATTTCATCACGGCCTATCGAGGCCCCTATGCGTCCATGGACACAGGGGAAAAGTTCGGACGCTCCATAATACTCGCATTAGTTATCACCTTCATGCTGACATTGGCGCAGATGATTTCTATGATGATTGCTCTAACCAGCGTATTATTCCCGGCTATGAAAGCTCATATCGGAGCCTGACGGATCACCCCGCCAAGCGCACGCCTTCTTCGGTTCTGTAGCCTTTTAACTCTTCCGCAATTTGGAATGCGAGTTCTAAGGCTTGCGTAGCATTTAGGCGTGGGTCGCAATGTGTGTGGTAGCGGGAGGATAAATCCTCTTCGCGTACCATTTGGGCACCACCCCCGACACATTCCGTTACATTTTGACCGGTCATTTCGAAATGCACGCCGCCGGGCCAGCAATTTTCAGAATGAAGAACCTGCATGAAGCCTTTGACTTCACTGAGGATATTGTCGAACGGACGAGTCTTATAACCCGTCGCCGTTTTGATAGTGTTTCCGTGCATCGGATCGCATGACCAGACCACGTGACGACCCTCGCGTTTCACTGCACGCGCCAAAGACGGTAGACCTTTACCAACTTTATCGTGACCATAACGCGCAATCAAAGTGATGCGGCCTGCCTCGTTATCCGGGTTTAAAACGTCCAGCAACGTCATCAACTCATCAGGCTCGAGCCCCTCACCGACTTTCATCGCTATCGGGTTTTCAATGCCTCTGAAAAATTCGACATGGGCGTGATCAAGCTGACGAGTCCGATTGCCTATCCATAACATATGAGCGGAGGTGTCGTACCAACGGCCCGACGTACTGTCGATGCGCGTCATAGCCTCTTCATAGCCGAGCAATAAACCTTCGTGAGAGGTGTAAAACGCTGTTTGTGCCATTTGCGGCGTTGTTTCAGGCGTTACGCCGCAGGCTTCCATAAAATCCATGGCATCGGAAATTTTCTCTGCCATGGCTTTGTACTTCTCGTCCGTTTCAGACCCGTCCACGAAACCCAAATTCCATTGATGAATATTGCGCAGATTGGCATAACCGCCTGAGGAGAAAGCGCGGATCAGGTTCAACGTAGAGGCACTTTGGCCATAAGCCTTTAGGAGGCGCTCAGGGTCGGGAATGCGGCTTTCAGGTGAAAACTCCATGCCGTTGATATTATCGCCCCGGTAACTGGGCAACTCGATACCATCGCGTATTTCGACAGGTGAACTACGGGGTTTACCGAATTGACCTGCAATGCGCCCGACTTTGACGACAGGCTGGCCCGCGCCGTATGTTAGAACGACGGCCATTTGCATCATAACGCGGAACATATCGCGTAAGTTATCAGGGTGGAATTCTTTGAAACTCTCTGCGCAATCACCGCCTTGGAGCAAAAATGCTTTACCCATAGCGACATCGGCCAAGCGTTGTTTCAATTTGCGGGCTTCTCCGGCGAAAACTAAAGGCGGATAGCCTTTCAGCGTAGTTTCGACGGCGGAGAGTGCTGCCGCATCCGGATAATCATTCGGAATATGAAGGGCCGGTAGTCCGCGCCAACTCGAAGGTGACCAACGTTTCTGTGTCATAACTGGGCTTTTTTAGGCTATTTTTCTAAATTTGAGCGGGCCTGCTACCATCAATAGAAAGTTTTGCCTAGACCGCGTTTGTTTAGATTACAGATAAAGGTCGATGCAGCTAAACTGTTCGCACCGTGTGGGCTTTACATAAATAGCAGTCATAAGACATGGCGACTGCTTACTCAGATGTGTCTGCGCCGCCTTCATCAGTTGAAGGTTCACCTTCAGCCGTTTCGTTTTCATCATCGCTTTCGAGGATACGCTCGACGGAAACAACTTTTTCTCCGTCGCGAGGCTTAATCACGGTCACCCCGCGTGAAGAACGAGATACGATACGAATATTACGGACAGGACAGCGGATTAAGAGACCGCCATCGGTCACTATCATAATTTGATCTGACTCATCGATAGAGAAAGAGCGTACCAGAGCCGCATCCTCTTCGCCTTTACGCCCCAAATCTTGCGCTGTGACGCCCTGCCCGCCGCGATTCATACAGCGATAGTCGTAAGACGAGCTACGCTTACCAAAGCCGTCATTGGCGAGGGTCAGCAGGAATTGCTCATTAGCCTGTAGGAAGCCGAGACGCTCCTCATCCAGAGAGGTTTCAATTTCGACATCATCTGTATCGTCTTCGGCCTCATCCCCTAGAGCACGGCGAAGCGCATTAGCATGTTTCATATAGGCGCGGGCTTCATCCGTTTCGATATCGACATGGCGCAGAACGGCCATAGAGATAACTTCATCACCCGCAGCCAGCTTTATCCCCCGTACTCCAGAAGAAGTTCGGCCAACAAAGCGGCGCACATCGGTCGCGCGGAAGCGAATAGACTTACCTTGCCCAGTCGTGAGGAGAACATCGTCTTCTTCATTACACAGGCGCACATCGACTATGCCGTCCCCTTCATCGGGCTTCATGGCGATTTTACCGTTTCGGTTGACACGTGTGAAGTCAGAGAGCGAATTACGTCTTACGCCGCCCGAACGGGAGGCAAACATAATATCGAGCGCCGCCCATTCTTCTTCATTTTCGGGCAAGGCCATAATTGAGTTAATGGTTTCGTCTTGATCAAGCGGCAGCAAGTTCACGAGAGCTTTCCCGCGTGTTGCCGGACCGCCCAGAGGCAATTTCCAGACTTTCAGCTTGTAAGCCATACCCGTTGAAGAGAAGAAGAGAACCGGCGTATGGGTACTGGCCACGAAAACCGTGGTGACGACATCTTCGTCTTTGGTGGACATACCCGAACGTCCACGTCCGCCGCGTCGCTGTGCGCGATAAGTATCCAAAGGGGTCCGTTTTACATAGCCCGCAGAGGTCACGGTGACGACCATATCTTCGACGGCGATTAAATCTTCATCATCAAAGTCTAATTCGCCTTCCATAAAGATGGAGCGGCGCGGCGTGGCGTATTTCTCTTTAATCTCAGAGAGTTCGCCGCGAATAATCGTCTGAACGCGCTCACGGCTGCGTAAAATATCGAGTAAATCGGTAATGAGCGCAGCGAGTTTCTCGGCCTCGTCCGTAATCTCGTCCATGCCGAGCGCAGTCAGCTTCAACAGGCGCAGGTCCAGAATAGCTTTGGCCTGCTCTTCAGTGAGTTGAATGGTACCGTCATCCATCAATTTAGAGCGTGGATCCGCAATAAGCTTGATGAGTGAACCCATGCCTTGCGCAGGCCATGTGCGGTTTATCAGGTTTTGTCGCGCCTCTTTCGGATTGGCAGAGCTGCGGATAATTTTAATAATCTCGTCAATATTGGCAACGGCTGTGGCGAGGCCGACCAAAATATGCGCGCGGTCACGGGCTTTGCTAAGGTCAAATTTCGTCCGGCGCGCAATAACGTCTTCGCGGAAGGCCAAAAAGGCTTCCAGCATATCACGCACATTCATTTGCTCGGGCTTGCCGCTATTGAGGGCGAGCATGTTAGAGCTGAAATTCTGTTGGAGTTGTGAGTAACGGAATAGCTGGTTGAGAACCACATCAGGGACGGCATCACGTTTTAATTCAATAACAACACGCATACCAACACGGTCTGATTCATCCCGAACAGCGGAGATGCCTTCAATACGTTTTTCATTAACAAGAGCCGCTATCTTCTTGATCATATTGGCTTTATTGACTTGAAACGGCAATTCAGTGACAATGATAGCATAGCGGTCTTTGCGAATTTCTTCGACATCGGTTACGGCCCGCATTGTAACAGAGCCCTTGCCTGTCAACACGCCATACTTAGCGCCGCTGCGCCCCATAATCAAAGCGCCTGTTGGAAAGTCAGGCCCAGGAATAATCTCAAGCAAAGCTTCGTCCGAAAGATTACCATCTTCCATTAAAGCAAGGGTGGCATCAATCACTTCACCAAGGTTATGCGGCGCGATGTTGGTCGCCATGCCCACAGCAATACCGCCGGCGCCATTAACAAGGATATTTGGAAAACGCGAAGGCAAAACAATAGGTTCGCTCTCGGAAGCGTCATAGTTATCTTGGAAGTTGACTGTATTCTTTTCAATATCTGCAAGCAGACTTGCGGCGGGTCGGTCCATGCGGACTTCAGTATAACGCATCGCGGCAGGCGGGTCGCCGTCCACAGAGCCAAAGTTCCCCTGCCCGTCTAGCAAAGGTAGACGCATAGAAAAGTCCTGTGCCATACGCACAAGTGCATCATAAACAGCGCTGTCGCCATGTGGATGATATTTACCAATAACATCACCAACAACGCGGGCAGACTTCTTATAGG
>CAZMEN010000052.1:0-15675 GCA_964565335.1 uncultured Algimonas sp.
CTCCAAAAGGCCCGGCACAATCACCCAGTCACAAGTGATGCTCAACCCCGCTGTCCTCTAAACCAAAACCTGACGCGTTCCTGTCCTAGGCTTAGAAGAACAGGATAAATATGGCACAGGGTGAGAGTGCGGGGTTACGATTTTTGAAAACCGTTATATTTCAACTCACTCAACCCAACGAAAACGGGGATCTAAATTAAAATGTCAGACTGATTTCTGAGCTCCCGTCTCCACTTGCCCCTTCCCAAACACAGAATGAGCATCCCATTGGGCTTTTTGTCCAAAAACTACACGGTTTATGAGTAGCGCTACGGCCACGCTTGAGATCAACGTCACCGCCATCATATGGATATAGCCGCCGCCCGGCAGAACAGGCCAAATGCTGATAAAGATATAATAGAGCACGACCCCGAATATCACCGCCATAATCATGGCATAGGCATTCACATTTTTGAACAACAGACCCACGATAAAAGCGGAGAGAATGGGCATGGAGAGTAGGCCATAGAATTTCTGGACTGTATTAATCAGGCTTTCCTGCGTGGCAAAGAACGGCACCATAATGAGGCCGAGCGCAACCATCACAACAGATACCCAAAATGAGAGCTTCCGTACTTTTGGCTGCTTATCGATATAAGTCTCATGGATATCGCACACCCAAAGCGCAGCAGAAGCATTGAGGATAGAGTTAAAAGTCGTGAGAATTGCGGCGGCAATCGCGGCGGCAAAGGCCCCAGAGAGGAAGGTCGGTAAAATATCACCGACAATCTGCCCATAGGCCAAGTCATTTTCTACACGGCCATATAGCTTATACGCAACAATGCCCGGAATCACGATAATCGGTGGAATTATCAGCAGGCGAATAATGGCCGCCGCGAAGATGCCTTTTTGGGCTTCTTTCACGCTCGGAGACGCCATAGCGCGCTGAGTAATGGTTTGATTGGTGGACCAATAGAACATTTGAATAAACAACATACCCGTAAAGAGCGTTGCAAAGGGTATGTCTGAGTCAGGCGCGCCAATTAAAGTTAAGCGTTCCATTGGCACACCCGAAAAATCGAAATTAATGGCTTTCAAAGCCAAGAATGTGACCAGACCAGCAAGGCCCAAGATTAGGAAACCCGAAAAAGTATCGGAGACAGCAACGGCTCTCAATCCGCCAAAAATGGCATAAGCAGCACCGATAATGGCGAAAGCCACAGAGATATAGAGGATATAGGGATTAATCTCTCCCATGAACGGAATAACGGATTTCGTCTCCGGCAAGCCGAACATGGAAATCATAAATTGAGACCCGCCATAGAGAATCGCCGGCAAGAAGATAAAAATATTACCCAAGAGGAAAAGAACAGAAATCAGCGCGCGAATGTGGGGGTTGTTAAAGCGGCGTTCGAGCAGCTCCGTCGTCGTCGTGCAGTTGAACTTATAATAAACAGGGATGAAGACGAAACAGAGCATCATAAGCCCTACGACTGCGGCCAATTCCCACCACGCCAAGAGCGCCATTTGATTGCCGTTCATACCGACGAGTTGATCGGTTGAGAGATTGGTGAGCGTGATTGAGCCCGCCACAAAATACCATTTCAAGGAACCGCCCGCGAGGAAATATTCCTGCTCTCCATCGGGGCCAGAGCGTGCGCCCCGACAATACCAATAGGTCACAGCCGCGATGAGAGCCGTTAACGCCAGAAAGACGACGACTTGTGTATTTTGTAATTCCATTCCCATTTCCCCGGCCCTGTTTGTCAGAGCCTTATATTTTAATGCGTTATTATTCTAACCCGCCTTTTTAAACGTGAAGAGGTATGAACTGAAATCCCCTTTAGGCATATAGCGAATTTTATCATTGACCTGCCCTGTTGCAACGTAAGGCAAAGGCATGCCGCTCTGCATAAGCGCATCTCCGGCATAATGAACGCCGTCCTCAACTAAGATGTAATCGGCGTTTACGTCTAGTCCCACCAATCTGGCCCGTCTAAACGGGAGGTTCGGCGCGGCCATAATGTGGAAATAGGCCAAATACACGGTGTGTTGATCGCGGCTCGTATATTGCCAACAGACTTCATCCTTGGTCTTTACTAGCCTGTCAAAGCGCCCTCCCACCATGTCGGAGGCTGTGTCTTTGGCGAATTGCATGAGGCGTATGAGGTCATCTTTGTGAACATCAATATCGGAAGGGTTGAGCGAAACGCCGCGCGCTGCGCAAAAAACGCCAGCATTAAAGCGGCTCTCGATATCACTTACCCGACCGTTCTGATGGTTCGGAGAGGGCCCGATATAAGCCGCCGTTACGTCAAGCGGGAAGAGATAGGAACACCGATGGATAATATCCAGTCGCCCGATGGGGTCGCACATATCGCTCGTCCAGTTTTGCGCCATGAAACTCAGCATGCCGAGGTCAAAACGGTTGCCGCCGCTGGCGCAGTTTTCAAACAGAACATTAGGGTATTTTTCAGTGAGACGTTTCAGCAAAGTATAGAGACCAAGCATGTAGCGGTGGGGGACTTCGCATTGCCTCTCCTTGTCAAGAGCAGTCGAACCCACTTCGCTCATATTGCGGTTCATATCCCATTTGACGTAATCAATATCACCGCAAGAGAGAATGGCGTCGATTTGGGAGAATAAATACGCCACGACCTCGGAGCGCGATAAATCAAGAGTGAGTTGATTGCGCCCTAAAGACGGAGTGCGGCCCGGAACATGTAGAGCCCAATCCGGGTGGTCTCGGAACAGCTGACTGTTCGGGTTTACCATTTCAGGCTCAAACCAGAGCCCGAATTTCAGGCCTCTAGCTTTTACTTTGGCCGCAAGAGCGGGAATGCCTGAGGGAAAGCGCGCTTTATCCGCCGTCCAATCGCCTAATGATGAGGTATCGTCGCGTCGCCCTTCAAACCAACCATCATCGAGAACCAACATTTCCACGCCAATCCCATTGGCTTTATCGGCCAGTTCGAGCACTTTGTCTTCGTCGATGTCGAAATAGGCCGCCTCCCACGTGTTCAAGTAACTCGGGCGAGCCTTATGACGAAATTGAGGGGGCGAGATTTTATCGCGAATAAAATCATGCCAGATATGGCTCATACCGCGGAGTCCCTTATCCGTAAAAACATGCAAGGCTTCGGGTGTTGTAAAGCTATCCCCACCCGCCAGAGACCAGCCGAAGTTAAATGGGTTAACCCCGCACATTACACGAACATCCCCAAACTCAGTCTTCTCAACCGATAGCGCATTATTGCCGCTATAGACGAGTGTCGTCGCATGAACGCGTCCAAAGTCCTCTGTGGTCCCTGGCTGAATTAGTGCCAAAAACGGGCTATGGGCAGAACTGGATGTGCCTCTCGCGCTATCAATCACGAAACGCCCATGGGGCACTGTCATCCGTTCTTCGTTAAATTCGCGCGCCCATGTGCCGTGGAGATGAAGAATTTCATAGTCTTCTGGCGGGAGGTCTAGCGACGAACTCAATGCGTGTTGTAGTTCGATTACATCCGTACTTTTATTTTTGATTTTTGAAAAACGGCTCATCACGCCGTAATATTCATAAATCGTATAATAGAGTTCGACCTCCAATTTGTATAACGGGTCTTCCAAAGTGATAATCAGTGTTTCGCTATCGTCGCCCCTCGCGCAGGGCAGCGCCTCCAAGACAGGTTTGTCTTTGACAATTTCGTGTTTTTTATAACGCAGAGAAAAGACAGTATTCCCGTCGGTATTTCGCGCGTGAAAAGCAGGGAAACGATAGTCTGATCGGCCGAATGAGGGGTATTCCTGCGGTGTATCGGATAAATTATAATACGGGACACCCTCAAAATTCGTTGTCATCTCCCTTTGCGTGCGCAGAGAATGAAGCGGCGCATTCAAGGGATCGCGAAGCGGACTGCCGTAATAAACATGCTCTAATACGCCTTCGGGAGAGACTCGAAAAACATAAGAAAAATAGGCATTACTCAGCGCAAAAAGCCTATCTTTTGAGACTGAAATCATATTGTTTTTTCGTTCGTGCTGTTCACAAGATTGAAACGCAGTTTTCTTTATTCACGCGGTCCTGACAACACCTTTTTCTAGCCTCAAATCTCAACAAAAGCCCCCTTTCGTTATTCACGAAGGAGGCTTTAAGCGCCAAAGGCGGGGTAATTTCTATTGCCAGCCTACCAAATCAAACACTCGGACAGCTTCGGCTTGGTTGCGGCCAAAGGCTGATACGTTGAGGGCGTCTTCTTTAAACGTCCCCAAAGTTTCAACGGCTGAAGATGACTTTGCATCTGCAATAACGGGGTATTCATTATTACCGTTAGAAAAGTAGTTTTGCGCAGATTGGCTCGTCAAATATTCAAGAAACTTGATGGCATTCTCGCGGTTGGGGGCCGACCTAACAACCCCTGCCCCGCTAATGTTCACATGCGTGCCGCGGCCTTCTTGGTCGGGGAAAATAATCCCGATAGAATCGAATATTTCTTTCTTCTGCGCTTCATCTGAACGGGCATAGCGGGCGAGATAATAGGTATTGACCATAGACACACCGCAAATTCCCGCCGCAACGGCTTCGATTTGGCCACTATCATTGCTTTGCGGTTTACGGGCGAAATTACTGACAACGCCTTGCGCCCACTCCTTTGCAGCGTCTGGTCCGTTATGCGCAATTTTGGACGATAAAAGCGAGATGTTATAGATATTGCCCGACGACCGCATACAGACTTTGCCCTTTAAAGACGGATCGGCCAAATCGTCATAGCTATCTACTCCCTCCGGCAATCCAGCTGCCTTATTATAGATGATAACGCGAGCTCGCTTGGACAGCCCAAACCACAAATTATCAGGATGTTGTAAATTTTGAGGAACGCGGCTCTCAAGAATGTCAGAATTGACAGACGACAAAACGCCCGCCTGTTCCGCGCGCCAAAACACGCCTGCATCGACTGTAATCAACAAATCCGCCGGGCTGAGTTCTCCTTCTGATTTGATACGCTCAATTAGAGCATCTGATTTGGCTTCAATACGATTGACCTTAATGCCTGTCTGTTTCGTGAAGTCCGAATAAAGGGCCAAATCCGTGTCATAGTGACGAGAAGAGTACAGGTTGACCTCGCCCGCATCGGCTTTGGCAGATGTCGTTGCATCGCTCTCCGCTTTATCGGCTTGTGAACAAGCAGTCAGAGACACGGCCATAATAAGGGTTAAGAGGGGTCTGAAGCGCATAGTCACTCTCATTTAAATTTTTGCGAATAATTCGCATTTACTTAAAAGACAGCCTCATAAAAAACAAGCCTGATTGTGATGCGATGTCTTGAAGAGTGAAAAAGCGGGCATTAGGGATAGAAACCTATGTTTCAGAATATGATTATTGGAGAGTAACCGTGGAAGGCTTTCCAATAGAAAGGTTTGTGACGTCTAAGGGGTAAATATCAATGCTCCCCTTAGTTTCGACAATTATCCTAAATTCGTTATCACCCAGACGGTGAAGGTCTAACTTGCCCGAAATATTTGATAAAATTTTACGAACACTTTTTCCATTTGGCGGCATTATCCAAAGGTCTTTAACAATCGATTTGTCGGTCTTACTAGTTGCTACTTTTAAAAGAAACGCTTTTGTTTGCTGAGTTGATTTCTTGGATTCATCGCGAGTTACTATTTCCACAGGCATAAAAGCTTCTATTTCTTGGTTCGAATTTTGAAATACCCATTTGGTTGAATTTGAGATTAGGTCATAAACTGCGACGTTTCTAAGCTGGCTTTTATTGTAGGATGAAAATTTGCCGTGGGAGTCTTCACCCGCTCTCAATTCAAAATAGGTATAGTTGCCTACAATCTGGGGACGATAAGGAATCTGGATGCGAAGATTATTCTCACTTTCAGAAGTATCGCCTATCGCTATTTCAGCTGTTGGAGGACGTGTTTCATCAGAGCGTAATTCCGCTATCATCCAGAACGCAATATTAAAGGCACCGACTGCTGCGAAAATAGCTATAAAGAAAATGAAAACAGCATTAACGCGCCATAAATATTTGAAAAATTTATTACTCTCCATACGATCAATCCTGCCTAAAAATAACGTTTAAATTAAGGTTAGTAGGAAATAAAACAACTATTATTATGTCCGCTATTGAGCAGAAGCGCTCTAAAACTTAAAATGCAATCAAGCTGCCTTTTTGCGCCGAGAGAGAAACGGTTTGGCCAACTTGCCATAACTTCAAATTATCAACATGGAGCGTCAAAATATCAGCGTAAGGGCCCTTTAGACTTACGAGTTGGTTCTGTCCCGTGGGCCTCACATCCGAAATTACATAACCTTCAGGGTCTTGCTTTAAACCTATCTGATAAGGCCGAAGGCATATCTCGCATTCTGTGGCCTTATCCACTGATAGCTTCCCAACGATATCGTCTTTTAGCCACGCCTCAGGAAACAACCCAAACTTCGTCTGCCATCCCTTCTCTGCTCGTGTGGCTTTCACCAAAGTCCCCTCGCTCATCAACATGGCCGCTGTCTTGGAAACAGGGGCGTCATAAAGATGGTCAGCCCGTCCATGTTGAATGATTACGCCCTTATCCATAATGGCAATGGCATCGCTCGTTTCAATAGCTTCTTCGGGATCATGGGTCACTAAAATGGTCACGCAATCGCGCGCTTTAAGGAGTTGCCGCATCTCTTCGCGTAGACGTCTTCGCAGCATGATATCAATATTGGCGAAGGGTTCATCCATCAAAAGGACTTGCGGCTGCGGCGCTAATGCCCGCGCCACAGCAACGCGTTGTTGTTGCCCGCCGGAGAGTGTATGCGGATAGCGCCCTCCATACCCCTCTAAGCCGATTTGTTCGAGGAGTTCGCCAACGGCGGATTTACGTTGCGCCGAGTCTTTGACACCGAAGCCGATGTTTTGCGCTACGGTTAAATGCGGGAAGAGCGCGCCTTCTTGAAAGACGAGTCCGACGGGCCGCTTTTCTGGTGGGGGTTGGTGGAGTTTTGAGGCCAAGACCTGTTCACTTAAATGAATTTCCCCTGTCTGTAGCGGTAAAACACCCGCCGTTAGATTGAGTAAGGTTGTCTTGCCGCACCCAGATTGACCGAGCAGGCATAATATCTCTCCTGCTTTCGCCGTCAGAGTGATATCAACAAGGGCGCTTTCTTTTGCATAGCGGTGAGATATATTTTTAAAAGCCAGGGTCATAAGGTCAGTGTCATCGGGAAGTCCGGCTAGGCCACATCACGGCAAGCACGGCGCGTTGCGCTAAAGGACATGACGCGGCAGGTGACATATTTCGGCGCAGAGCGCATATTTCTCATTTCATTTTCGTTTTTAAGTCTTATTCGCATATGTAATAAGAAATCCCTCCATGCAATCGAAATGGCCGATATCAGACTGTCAAAATGACATATGCCCTCCACCAAATTCATTTGTGGCCCTCTGCAAGCCCTGACACAGCGGTAGCGTTATGACGGCGACGGCCTCATCCAGCATGAAAAGACTGGGACAGGATAGAACAAGCCTGATTTCAAAACGCGTCATCGCGGTTTTGATTATTTCTCTTTTGGCCTCGATTCCGATTTTGGCGGTTTTAAGCGCCTTATTTACATCACAAAGTGTCGGCTGGGGCGTTTTATGGCAAACCACCCTGCCCGCCTATATGTTCAATACGCTGAGTTTAATGATTTTAGTCGGTGTTTTCACTGCGATTGTCGGCACGGGGACAGCGTGGTGCATCACAGCCTTTGAATTTCCTTTTCGCAAAACGCTCTCATGGATGTTGATACTCCCCTTATCCGCACCGGCTTATATCATCGCCTATCTTTATACGGATTTGATGGAGTATTATGGGCCGGTGCAATCTGCCTTACGCGCCGCGACTCAATTAACCGGCGGAAACTATTGGTTCCCTTCCATTCGTACCGTACCGGGCGCCGCGCTTATGCTTGGCTTGGTACTTTATCCCTATGTGTATCTATTGGCGCGTGCGGCTTTTCTCTATCAAAGCCACGGACAATGGCACGCGGCGCGCAGTCTGGGACTGACGCCCTTTAAAGCATTTTACCGTGTTGCGCTGCCCGCGGCACGTCCAGCTATAGCAGGAGGGCTGGCCTTGGTTTTAATGGAGACACTCGCCGATTTCGGCGTGGCAGATTATTTTGCCATTCAAACCTTCAGTACGGGTATTTTCCGGAATTGGCTGGCCTTAGGCGATAAGGCCGTTGCGATGAAACTCGCAGCTATAATGCTGCTTATTGTCTTTCTTTTAGTAATGCTTGAGAGCTTTAGCCGCAAAGGCAGCACAGCGACTTATGGTAAGACCAAAGGCCAGACGAGCCGAATAAACCTATCCCGAAGACATGCCGTGTTTGCGTGTTTATTCTGTATGTTGCCTGTTCTTTTTGGCTTCCTAATTCCTGTTTTTGTATTGGGTTTTTACGCCATCATCTACGGCGACCCGCAAAATGCGGGGCAATTTTTTACCTATGCTTATAACAGTCTCTCTACCGCCATTATTGTTGGCGGGATATGCGTCAGCATTGCCATTTTCCTTGCTTATGCCCGACGGGCGCGTGACAGCCGTTTTCTTCGCTCAGGCATTCGATTTGCAACGCTGGGCTATGCATTGCCAGGTGCGTTGCTCGCTGTCGGGCTGCTAACCCCTCTCGGCGTTATCGATCAAAGCCTCTCGCGGTTCCTTCATTCTATATTCGGAGGCTCGCAGGGTTTGGTTTTAACAGGGACGACGATTGCGTTGATATACGCCTTGACCATTCGGTTCCTTACCGTGTCCTTTAACGGCATTAGCGGCGGGTTTGATAAGGTTCCGCCCTCCATGGACAGAGCAGCACGGTCTTTGGGGGCCAGTCCGACCCAAGTCGTCAAACGGATTCATATCCCGCTTCTACGCTCAAGCGTTATTGCAGGCGGCATTTTGGTCTTCATTGACGTCATGCGCGAACTTCCCGCAACCTTGATTTTACGGCCTTTCAATTTCGAGACCTTGGCCACACGGGTTTATTGGCTCGCCAGTGATGAACGCCTCACCGAAGCCTCTACAGCGTCTTTGTTGATTATTGCTATCGGGACCATCCCGATTTTGTTTCTCAACAAATATGCAATGGACCGGGATTAAACACGTTTCTTTCACTGACATTTTTGTGATTTCCTGATTTTTTCTATTGCGCGCAGCTTGAACCTCTGTATTAGCACGCTGGTGCAAATATTATGCAGACACTTGAACAAACATTAGCGGATTTAGACGGCGAGGAAGCGATGAAAGCTTTTCTCATCGACCTCTGTACGCCTACCGAAAGACGCGCCTTGGCCGAGCGATGGCTCGTCGCGCAACTATTAGAGGAAGGCGAGCTATCCTACCGCGACATCAACGCTAAAACAGGGGTTAGCACCACCACCATAGGCCGCGTTGCACGGTTCCTAAAAGATGAACCCTATGGCGGCTACCGCCAAGTCCTTAACACGCTGAATAAGACGAAACCGTCGAAAGTAGAAACATGACTGACCGTTTGAGAATCGCTTTGCAAAAAAAAGGGCGACTGGCCGATGACAGCTTTGCCCTTTTGAAAAAATGCGGATTACGCTTTGCCATTCGCGGCGGCGGGCTTTTAGCGCGCGTTAAAAACATGCCGATTGACTTGCTACTCGTACGTGATGACGACATTCCCAGCTTTGTGGCCAATGACGCAGCGGATATCGGTATTGTGGGCGAAAACGTACTCGTCGAAGAACAGCTTGTGACGCGGGATGAGTTAGATGCCAATATTACGATGCGTCTCGGGTTTTCGCGGTGTAAACTCTGCTTGGCCGCGCCGGATAATGGCTCTGTCAAATCGTCGAGTGATTTGAACGGGACACGTATTGCGACGACTTATCCTGGGGTTATGGGCCGCTTCCTAAAAGAGAATAATATTTCGGCCAAGTCCGTAGAAATGAAAGGCGCTGTTGAATTGGCCCCGTCCATTGGCATTGCAGAGAGTATTTGTGATTTGGTATCATCTGGCGCGACTTTAGAAGCGAACGGCTTAACGGCATTCGAAACCATTTTGGAAAGCGAAGCGGTTCTTATTCAATCAGACCGCGCCTTATCGCCTGAGAAACAAGCGCTTTTGAACAAGCTGATGCGGCGCATAGACGGCGTGATTAAATCGGCCGAAACCAAATATATCATGCTCAACGCGCCCAAGGAGAAAGTCGCTGCCATTACAGAATTATTGCCGGGGTCCGACGCGCCGACAATTATCCCATTGGCAGGAAGTGATGACCTCGTCGCGTTGCAGGCCGTGTGCACGGAAAACATCTTTTGGGAAACGCTGGAAGACCTTAAAGCCTTGGGCGCACGCGCCATTTTGGTTCTCCCCATTGAAAAAATGATGAGCTAGTCATGCAGCGCTTTAATTGGAAAATGCTGTCAAAGGCTGAACGGACTGAGGCTTTGGCGCGTCCCGACGCCATAAATGACGCGGCGATGACTGACTCGGTGAGGGACATTCTAGGCGCTGTAAGAATAGGCGGTGACAAAGCCGTTCTTGACCTCACTGAAAAATTTGACGGTGTACGATTAGAGACATTAAAAGTGCCTGACGAAGCTCTTGAAAAGGCTTGGGAATCTCTCCCCATTGAAGACAAGCAAGCGATTGAAATTGCACGCAGTAACATTAAGAAATTCCACCAAGCCCAACTCCCGCAGGATATTGCGATAGAGACCATGAAAGGCGTGAATTGCGCCCGTCAATCCCGCGCGATTGAGACAGCGGGATTATATGTGCCCGGCGGAACAGCGCCGCTCGTCTCTACCCTTTTAATGTTGGCCGTACCGGCAAAAGTCGCAGGCGTTCAGAAACGCATCATTGTCACCCCTCCCGGTAAGGACGGGACAATAAATCCGGCCATATTAGCAGCCGCCTATCGCTGTAAAGTGTCTGCCATTTATGCCTGCGGCGGCGCACAAGCGATTGCAGCGCTGGCATATGGCACAGAAACAATACCGAAATGCGATAAAATTTTTGGCCCCGGCAATGCGTGGGTTGCCACAGCAAAGTCCCTCATCGCGCAAGAAGCAGGTGGCCCTGCCATTGACCTCCCGGCTGGCCCCTCAGAAGCGATGGTGCTGGCTGATGACCGCGCCAATCCCGTCTTTGTGGCGTCTGATTTATTGAGTCAGGCCGAGCATGACACGTTAGCGCAGGTAATCTGCGTGGCCGCCTCTGCTGAGGTTGCAAACTCAATTGAAACCGAAATAGAGACCCAACTCGCCGCACTCCCGCGCAAGGACATCGCAACGCAGTCTTTGAGTTTGGCACGCATGATTATCGCCGATGACCGCATTGATATTATTGATATTGTAAATAGCTACGCGCCAGAACATTTGATTATTCAACGGCAGAATCCTGAGACTTATGTTCCCGCCATTCGCAATGCAGGCTCGATTTTCCTCGGACCATGGACGCCTGAATCTGTGGGCGACTACGCCAGCGGAACCAATCACACCCTACCAACCTATGGTGCGGCGCGTGCCTATTCCGGTGTTACCGTGGAGAGCTTTCTGAAATTCATCAGCATTCAGCGCCTAAGCAAAAAGGGTCTCAAAAACCTTGGCCCCACGGTAGAGCGTTTGGCGAATTTAGAAGAATTAGAGGCGCATAGGCGCGCCGTATCCCTGCGTTTGGAGGCGTTACAATGAGCGCACAATCCCCATCCGAGTGGCCCTATTCAATTGCACGCCCCGCTATTCTAGCCTTTGACAGTTATTCCGCACGCGGCGGGAGTACAAACGCTCTGCACTTAGATGCCAATGAAAACCCTTACGCGCCGCCGCCTGTTTCTGGTGCGACGAATTTCAATCGATACCCCGAACAACAACCGCCTGCTTTACGCCAAAGACTTGCTGACCTTTATGGTACGCAAGCTGAAAACCTCATGGTTGGGCGCGGCGCAGATGAAGGGATAGAAATCCTGCTTCGAACCTTTTGCGAAGACGGTAAGGATTCGATCCTTATCTGCCCGCCTACATTTGGATATTACAAAGTTTGCGCTGATATCCAGGGCGCGAAAACTGTCGAAGTGCCTTTGTCAGAAGAGTATGAGTGGAACATTCCGGCCATTCACGACACTGCAAAACAGACCGATAATCTGAAAGCCATATTTCTCTGCTCACCGAATAATCCGACGGGCAATGAAATTGCGCGCGATGCTGTTTTAGATTTGGCCAAGGCTTTTCCGGAAACTTTTATTGTAGTGGATGAGGCCTATATCGAATTTTCTGAGACGGAGAGTTTCGTCCAAGACCTCGGCAATTACCCTAACCTCGTCATACTCCGCACTCTGTCCAAAGCCTTTGCTCTAGCAGGCGTTAGATGCGGCGTGGCGATTGCCGACCCGCGCGTCATTGCGCTTATGCTCAAAGTGCTGCCGCCCTACCCGATTGCCCGCCCTGTCGAGCAAGCCATTATGACAGCCCTCGCCCCTGCGGCTATGTCGGTACACGCCGAACGACTCAGCGAGACTCTAGCAGAGCGCGACCGCATGTTTGAGGCGTTAGCCAAGTCCCCCTTCGTCAAAACCGTCTATCCTTCTTCCGCCAATTTCCTACTCTTGGATGTGGAAGACGATGCAGGGTTGATGAAAGAACTCAACAAGCGCGCCATTAAAATACGCGATTACCGTTCGACGACGGGACGCATGCGCATTTCAATCGGGTCGCCAGAAGAAAACACTCTAGCACTGCAAGCCTTTGGCGTCACTGCCGATAATGCAGAAGAGCGCATTGGCGAAGTTTTCCGTAAGACCAAGGAGACCGATATTGCTGTTCGGGTTAATCTCGACGACACAAAAACTGTCAAAATCGAAACTGGCATTGGGTTTTTCGATCACATGCTCGAGCAAATTGCCAAGCATGGCGGCATGGGCTTGACCCTCACTTGTCATGGCGACCTTGAAATTGACGCCCATCACACGATAGAAGATACGGCGCTGGCCTTTGGCGAAGCCTTGCACCAAGCCCTTGGTAATAAAGCCGGCATTGGACGCTATGGTTTTGTAATGCCGATGGACGAGACACAGGCGCGTGTCGCGATTGACCTGTCCGGCCGTCCTGCCGCGGTTTTCAAAGGCGACTTCCCAACAGACCATGTCGGTGAATTTGCCGTCGAAATGTGCCCGCACTTTTTCGAGAGTCTCGCTCAGAGCCTGAAATGCGCTATCCACATCGACGTGCAGGGCGAAAACTCGCACCATATTATTGAGGCCTGTTTCAAAGGGGTTGGCCGCGCTTTACGTCCCGCTTTCGCTAAAACAGGTGGACTGGACGTGCCGTCCACCAAAGGCATGTTGTCGTGAGTTCTCTCTGATGAGCTTGGTCATTGTCGATACGGGATGTGCGAACCTATCATCCGTGGCTTTCGCCTTTGAGCGGTTAGGGGCCCAGCCCGTAATTTCTTCGGATGCCGCAACCATTCAGGACGCCAAGCAAGTTATCTTGCCTGGTGTTGGCAGCGCTCCCTTTGCTATGGCGCAAATCAATAAGCGCGGCCTCGTGCCCATCGTGCAAAACCTATCTCAACCGGTTTTGGGAATTTGTCTGGGCATGCAGCTCTTGTTTCAAAGTTTGGAAGAAGGGAAAGAACATACCCAAGGCTTCGGCGTCATTGAAGGCTATGTCAAACAGCTAGACACAAAAGAGAACCCAAGCCCCCACATGGGCTGGAACACATTAAACATCGTCAAAGATGACCCTATAACCAAAGGTATGAAGGCACAGGATTTCGCCTATTTTGTCCACTCCTACGCCGCACCCCTTGGCGATTACACGCTTGTTTCGGCAGATTACGGCTCGTCCTTTTCTGCTATCGTCAGAAAAAATAATTTTTGGGGCTGTCAATTTCATCCGGAACGCAGTAGCGCGACGGGCGCAATGATATTGAAGAATTTCTTGGATATAACCCTATGATTATACCGGCTATTGACCTGATTGGCGGGCGATGTGTTCGCCTCTATAAGGGTGACTTTAATCAACGCACGGATTACGCCGAGCTTCCTCTAGATGTAGCCAAGCGGTTTGCAAAAGAAGGCGCTAAACGCCTGCATATCGTCGATCTTGACGGTGCCAAAAACGCGAATGCCCAACAGATTGAGTTGATCGTAAAGATCGCACAAGAGAGCGGCATGTCAGTTCAGACAGGCGGCGGCATTAGAGAAGTCTCTCAAATCTCTCGTTTACTTGAGGGCGGCGTAGAGCGTGTTGTTATTGGCTCCTTATCCGTTACGAAGCCGCAAATGGTGAAATTCTGGTTGAATGAATTCGGGCCTGAAAAAATCGTCGTCGCCTTGGATGTCCACATTAAAGAGGATGGAACGCCCTACCCCGCGACAACAGGATGGGTTGAAGCTGGCGATAAAACCCTCTGGGAGATATTGGATGACTATCAAGGATCGGGCCTTAAAACTGTCTTGATCACAGATATCGGGCGCGATGGTGTTCTAGGCGGATCTAATGTTGATTTATATAGGGACGTCCAAAAGCAATACCCGACTTTGGACCTCATCACTTCTGGCGGTGTTGGAACATTGGTTGATGTAAAAGCCTTAAAAGGGCTAAACCCGCACGGTATCATAATCGGGAAAGCGCTCTACGAGAACCGTTTCACCGTCTCCGAAGCCGTCGCGTGCTAGCCAGACGCATCATACCTTGTCTTGATGTGCGAGATGGACGCGTCGTTAAAGGCGTGCAATTTCGTAACCATGAAGATGTTGGCGATATTCTCGACCTCGCCTTGCGTTACCGTGATGAAGGCGCGGACGAGCTTGTCTTTTATGATATCACGGCATCAGTCGATGACCGCTCGGTTAGCCCCGACTGGGTCAAGGCGGTTTCGCGCGTTTTGGATATTCCGTTTTGTGTGGCAGGCGGCATTAAAACCGTCGAAGCTGCTGGCGCGAGATTGTCTGCTGGGGCTGACAAAATCTCAATCAACTCACCTGCTTTGATGCGGCCCGAATTGATTTCTGACCTATCAGAAGCCTTTGGGCAGCAATGTATCGTTGTCGGCATTGATAGCTTTGAAGAGAACGGGACATATCGCGTGCGTTCCCATACAGGCGACCCCGACAAGCAAAAAGAAACAGGGCGCGAGACGCTGACTTGGGTTAAAGAAGCGTGTGAACGCGGAGCCGGAGAGATTGTTCTGAACTGCATGAACCAAGACGGCGTACGCAAGGGTTATGATATCACGCAACTCGCCACTGTTAGAGAGATTTGCCCCGTTCCGCTTATCGCGAGTGGGGGCGCGGGCGAGATTTCGCATTTCGAAGACGTGTTTAAAACGGCGCAAGTCGATGGCGCTTTAGCGGCAAGCGTTTTTCACAAAGACATTTTTAAAATCAAAGACTTGAAATCACAGCTTATTGCGGCTTCGATTTCAATCCGGCCTTAGAATAAGAGGTCTCTTATGAGTAACTTATTAGACACAATCGATTTCGCAAAAGGGGACGGGCTAGTCCCCGCTATTGTGCAAAATGCCGATACATTACAGGTTTTGATGCTCGGCTATATGAACAGCCAGAGCGTGACCAAGACACTTGAGACAAAAAAAGTGACCTTTTTCAGCCGGTCGCGCCAAAAGCTTTGGACGAAAGGCGAAACCAGTGGGAACACATTAAATTTGGTGTCGGCGTAGTTGTATTGTAAAAGAGATACAAT
>CAZMEN010000052.1:15685-19511 GCA_964565335.1 uncultured Algimonas sp.
CTGTTGGCCCGACATGCCATGAAGGGACGCCGTCTTGTTTTGGCGGCGAAGGCGCGCAAGGCGTTGGTTTTCTTGGGCATTTGGATAATATCGTCAAAGGGCGTGTCGGGGTTTCTCCCGAAGAGTCTTACACGGCGAAGTTGCTCTCAGGCCCGTTAAGGCGCGCCGCGCAAAAGGTTGGCGAAGAAGGCGTAGAAACTGCTCTCGCCGCTGTGGCCGAAGATGATGAGGCTCTTTTGGGTGAGTCGGCGGATTTGCTCTATCATTTAATTGTATTGCTGCGCGCCAAAGGCCTTTCGCTAAATGACGCGATTAAAGTTCTTCAATCGCGTCATTCCTAAGCTAAAAAACCTCATAGCTTTTCTTGGTCTCCACGGGCTGCCATTTGCCGTCCACCATGTGAATACCGCATTCCGTCTTATCTGAATGACGCCAGCGCCCTGCCCGCGGGTCTTCACCTGGAGAGACACGGGTCGTGCAAGGCTGACACCCGATTGATAAATATCCCAAAGTTAACATCGGATGCGGCGGCAAGTCATGGCGACGGATATAGTCCGTCACGTCTTTGGCCGACCAATAGGCCAGCGGGTTGACTTTCACCTGATCGCCGTCTGTATCTAAAATCGGCATATTGGCGCGTTGCGGAGTCTGATAGCGCTTTCGGCCTGTAATACGCGCAGCGAAAGTTTTGATCACATTATCCAAAGGCCGCACTTTACGGAGGTCGCAACAGGCATCGGGCTCGGATTTATGCAAGAGGCCGTCTGGGTCTTCCTTCGCTAAATCTAGTTCGTCAGGGCGAATGTTTTGGAAATTTGTGAGACCTAAGTCCTCAATTAACATGTCGCGATAGGCTAATGTTTCGCGGAAGTGTTTTCCTGTATCCAAGAAAATGACAGGAATGTTCGGATCGATTTTAGAGACCATATGAAGCAAAACGACTGAGTCCACACCCAAAGAGGATGCCAGTACGATTTGACCATCATAGGCCTCACAGGCTTTTTTTAACGCCATCTCCGCCGATAAACCGTGATACGGGTCGTTTGAGTTTTCAGGTGTCCGGAAACCCGTGTCGCGGGCATCTAATATGCTCGCCGATGGGCCTAATGGGACCGCGTAACCACGTTGGTATGTCATCCCGAATTCGGACAATGCGTTAAACCAATGGCTTTCCGCATGACGCTCGAACAAGTCAGCCTCCAATTTCACGGCATTAAAGCCGCATTGAATGGCGAAGGCATATTGATCAGGGATTAGCGGCCCTTCAGCAATGAGTTGGCCTTCAAACTTCGCGCGATGACGCAATAAACGACCTAAAGAAAATCCGCGCCCATCTGTAAAAGCGGGAAACGTCACAATGACCGTTTTCGCCTTTTCCAAATGCGGAAGAATTTCGGGTAGTTCAGTATCACCGTCCACGCGCAAAATATCCGCGCTGTTGTGCCCCCCAAATTCTTCAAGCGGGATAATCCTGTCCGCTTCAGGCGGCGCTAAAGGTTGCCCGCCTTGTATTAGAATATGTGCATCAGACATATAAAACCTCCTTAAACGGGGCTGTGCCGACCCGTTTCACGGTATCAATAAAGCGCTCATTGGTCTCGCGAATGTCAATGTAATGATCGACCATGCGTTCAATCCCGTCGATAAGCTCTTCCTGTGAAAAGCCCGGCCCCGTGACTTGACCAATCGCGGCATTTTCGGATGGATCCCCGCCGAGCTTGACTTGGTAAAACTCAACCCCCGCTTTTTCGAGGCCCAGAATACCGATATGGCCGACATGGTGATGGCCGCAGGCGTTAATACAGCCCGATATTTTAATCTGCATATCCCCAATCAAAGACTGGCGTTCCAAATCAGCGAAGCGTTCTGCTATAGCCTGCGAGATGGGAATAGAACGGGCGGTCGCCAAGGCACAAAAATCCATACCGGGGCAGCATATAATATCAGAGATTAGGCCGATATTCGCATCGCCCATCAATGCGGCTTGCAAAGCGTCATAGACCGCGCGAAGGTCATCAATCTCCACATGCGGTAAAACAAGGTTTTGCTGATGGGTCGTTCGAATTTCTGAAAAGCTATATTTATCAGAGAGATCAGCGACTATCCTCATTTGTTCTGACGTGACGTCACCCGGTGCACGTTCAATCGGCTTCAGCGAAATATTGACGATGGCGTAGCCGTCTACTTTATGCGGTAAAACATTATGTTTCAGCCAACGCGCAAAGTCCGCATCATCAGATTTTAGAGGTTGATCCGATAAATTTTTATAAGCAGGCGGTGCGAAATAGTCGGTAATCCGCGCGACTTCTTCGGGCGAGACGGCAATATCCAGCGGGACAAGCTCGGCATATTCCGCTTCAACTTGTTCCCGAAACGTCTCGATCCCCGTCTCTTGGACAAGGATTTTAATGCGCGCTTTATACTTATTATCCCGGCGGCCATAGCGGTTATAAACACGTAATGTCGCTTCTAAATATGGCAGCAATTCAATACGCGGGAGAAATTCTCGCAAGACCTGACCCAAAATCGGTGTACGGCCCAACCCGCCGCCGACAAGAATACGGTAGCCGACTTCGCCCGCCTCGTTTTTAATAATCTCAATCCCGATATCATGCGCGCGAATAAGGGCGCGATCGGATTCGGATGCCGTCACCGCAATTTTGAATTTACGCGGCAGGAATGTGAATTCTGGGTGGAATGTCGACCATTGCCGTAAAATCTCACACGTCGGACGAGGGTCTTCAATTTCGTCCGCTGTTGCGCCAGCAAAAGGATCAGACGTCACATTACGAATACAGTTACCCGAGGTCTGGATGGCGTGCATCTCCACACTCGCTAATTCTTCGAGCATGTCTGGTACATCCGGCAGTTCCGGCCAATTATATTGGATATTTTGACGTGTCGTGATGTGGCCATAGCCCTTATCATATTTATCAGCCAAATCCGCGAGCTTACGCATCTGCTTGGAATTTAGCGTCCCATAAGGAATAGCCACACGCAACATATAGGCATGAAGCTGCAAATAGAGGCCGTTCATAAGGCGCAACGGACGAAACTCTGCTTCGGTCAATTCGCCATTCAAGCGCCTTTGAACTTGCGACCGAAATTGCGCGACGCGAGAGGAGACCATCTCCGCATCAAATTCATCATAACGATACATGATTTAAACCTTTTGAATATCCAGAGGGACAAGGGTCGCCGTGTCGTAGGTTGGGCCGGCGACACGGAATTTCTCGCGATAACGGGCGGGCTTACCCGTATCGGCTTCAACATCAATGAAATAGACGCCAACAACCAAATTAGCCGCTTCGTCGCGTTCGCCCACGGAGTCCATTTTTTCAATAACGTCCGTGTCTTCGGTGATGAGGGCGTCGCTATATTGCATAGACCACTCGAAATCAGGCGTAAGCCAGACATTGAGGCCATCTCGCAGCGTATTTGCGGTCAGGGATTGCGGCCCCTTCCCCTTATGTTTCAGCGTGCTCATGACGCCTCCTGTAAGATTGTCGCGTCGAAGGCGATATTTGCGGCGTAACCGAGCATCAGCACGGCAGGACCTTTAATGTCTGCCTTGCCCATGTCCTCAACGAATTGCGACAAGGTAGACGACACCACGATTTGGTTCTCTCGGGTTGCATTCTCAACCACCGTGACCGCCATATCAGGCTGCGCCCCGTGAAGCAGTAATCGCCCCTGAATAAAGCGTGACGCGCCGACCCCCATATAAACGACACCACGCGCACCCTCTTGGGCCAAACTGCGCCAATCTTGTTCGGCAAACCCTTTGGCATCATGGCCTGTCAACAGGCTAACCGAAGAGTTCTTT
>CAZMEN010000053.1:0-19389 GCA_964565335.1 uncultured Algimonas sp.
CTAAAGAACCAGGTCGCGTTCGCCGCGCCGACCGGAAGAACATCACTTCTGGCGTCGCCCATGTGAACTCCACATTTAACAATACAATGATCACCATCACGGATGCCCAAGGCAATACCGTAGCGTGGTGTTCTGCTGGCGCTATGGGCTTTAAAGGCTCTCGCAAGTCTACACCTTACGCCGCTCAGGTTGCTGCCGAAGAGGCTGGTAAGAAAGCCGCTGATCACGGCATGACAACTTTGGAAGTCAACGTGAACGGCCCGGGCTCTGGCCGCGAAAGTGCTGTTCGCGCTTTGCAAGCCGCCGGATTTACCATCACGACTATTCGTGACGTAACTCCTATCCCGCATAATGGTTGCCGCCCACCAAAGCGTCGCCGCGTATAACATGCCCGATGCCTGCCAGTAGGCAGGCAATTACGGCGCGAAACGGGTTTAAGCTGAACCCGCTCCGACGCGCCGAGCTTGAAGAGAAAAGGCAAATATTGTGATTGAGAAAAACTGGCAAGAACTTATCCGTCCAATCAATCCGGAAATCGAGCCGGGTCGTGACCCGGAACGTAAAGCTGTTGTAACGGCAGAGCCGCTAGAGCGCGGCTTTGGTATGACATTGGGGAATGCGCTTCGCCGCGTTCTTTTGTCATCGCTGCAAGGCTCAGCTATTTCTGCTGTTCAGATTGATGGTATCGTGCATGAGTTTACGTCTATTCCGGGTGTCCGCGAAGACGTAACAAATATCGTCTTGAACCTTAAAGGCTTGGCCGTGCGCATGCACGCCGAAGGTCCAAAGAAGTTACTTCTGCGTAAAACCGGTTCCGGCCCTGTTACGGGCGCCGATATCGAAGAAACAGCCGATGTTGAAATCTTGAACAAAGACCACGTCATTTGTACAGCCGATGAAGGCGCCGATATTCGTATGGAACTGACTGTCACAACCGGTAAAGGCTATGTCCCAGCGGCCGATAGCCGTCCTGAAGACGCGCCGATTGGTCTTATTTCTATTGATGCCCTTTATTCGCCTGTGAAACGCGTCGCTTACCGCGTCGAAGACACACGTGAAGGTCAGGTTCTGGATTATGATAAGCTAATCATCGATATTGAAACGAACGGCGCTGTGACGCCTGAAGATGCTGTTGCCGTTGCGGCGCGTATCCTTCAGGATCAATTCCAAGTCTTCGTCAACTTTGACGACCCAGAAGACATGTCGCGCGGTGAAGAGAAGCCTGAGCTTGACTTCAACCCGGCGCTTCTGCGCAAAGTGGACGAATTGGAACTGTCTGTACGTTCAGCAAATTGCTTGAAAAACGACAATATTGTTTACATTGGCGACCTGATTCAAAAATCAGAAGCCGAAATGCTGCGTACTCCGAACTTTGGTCGTAAGTCTCTGAACGAGATCAAAGAAGTGTTGGCGGCGATGGGACTGCACCTCGGTATGGATGCGCCAAATTGGCCGCCAGAAAATATCGAAGAGCTTGCTAAGAAATATGACGATCATATCTAGCTTTTGCTGATATTGGTCGATTGAAAGAACATTAAGAGGATAAAGCCATGCGTCATAAAATGGCCCATCGTAAACTGAACCGGACAGCCAGCCATCGTAAAGCGATGTTTGCAAACATGTCCTCCAGTTTGATTGAACACGAGCAAATCGTCACAACTTTGCCAAAAGCAAAAGAGCTTCGCCCTTTTGTTGAGAAGCTTGTGACTTTGGCGAAAAAAGGTGACTTGAACAGCCGCCGTATCGCGATTGCCCGCACACGCAATAAAGAGCAGTCAAAGAAACTCTTTGACGTTCTCGGCCCGCGTTATGCAGACCGTCAAGGTGGCTATATCCGTATTATGAAAGCGGGCTTCCGCTATGGTGATAATGCGCCTATGGCCGTTATCGAGTTCGTTGACCGCGATGTCGATGCCAAAGGCAAAGTTGACCGCGAGCGCGAAGACGCTGTTGAAGCCTAAGCGTCGATTAAAATTTATATAAAAGCCCGTCTTTATGGCGGGTTTTTTTGTGCGTTGGTTTCGCTCCGCTGGGCCTGGTGATGTTGAAAACGCAATAATACCCGTGGGGTTATAAAACATATTGCCAAACAGATATTTGTAGACTACAACTGTAATCTATAAAGCATCTCGGTAGGTATCCATGTTCGATCTGTCTGTTTTCAAAAGCCTCTTTATCGGCCTGTTCTTGATGATTGCAGCTATCTTATTGGGCATCGATTTCCCCAAAGAGAAAGAGCAGCAAGAAAAAGCCAGCTTTATATTATTAGATGTGAGTATCGAGACGTCGCCTGAAAACGAAGCCGCAGCGCCGCCCAGCGCAATAGAGCTTACGGCGCGCCAAAGTGAACGACAGAAATACATCACGAAAATTGAATAGGGCGCAGAGGCTCCTTATTTCGCAAACCGAAGAAACCCCTTGAGCGGAAGTTGAACAAACCAATTAAAGGCGGTCACTCATTTGTGAGAGAGCGTGACTGGAATGGACTTCAAATTTTGATAGTTAGAGAGCGTATCTCATCTCAAGGATTGTTGAATGTCTAACCTGTTATCAAGAACCCTCTTATCTGCGGCCGTTATTTTGGCGCTGCCCTTAGGGACTTTCTCCGTAGCCTATTCAGCAGAAAAAGCGCAAGATAAAGCGATGAACGCGCAAAACGAAACTCTGAACGAGCCCTATAATGCCTTTTTAGGAAAATATGTACGTGCGGAAAACGGTCTGAATCTTGTGGCTTATGGCGAGGTGAGTGACGCGGATGAAGCTAAGCTTGAGGCCTATATTCAAACACTGTCTGAACTGGATATTTCAGCTTACTCCGATGAAGAGATTATGGCCTATTGGTTCAACCTCTATAACGCCAAAACTATTGACGTCATTCTGGATAATTATCCTCTTAAATCCATTCGCAAAATTGGTTTTCGCGGGCCTTGGAAGAAAAAAGTTCTAACAGTTCGCGGGAAGAAGATGAGCCTCGATAATATTGAACATGATACAATTCGCGCGACCTATGATGAACCGCGTATCCATTTTGCTTTCAATTGTGCCTCTATTGGGTGCCCGAATTTGAAGCCGACGGCGTGGGAGGCCGAGACCTTAGAAGCGGACTTGGATCAGGCGGCGCGGGATTATATTCAAAGCCCTCGGGGCGTCGTCTTTAAGAGCGATGGCGACCTGATCGGGTCAAGCCTCTTTGATTGGTATAAAGATGACTTCGGTGATAGCACGGCGGAGGTCGCCCAATACCTTTCGCAATTTGCAGACGGCGAGACAAAAACTGCGCTCGAAAAGGCGGCGAAATTTGATGACTATATTTATGATTGGGATTTAAACGACGCGAAATAAACGCGTCCTTTAATCGACTTATCGAAATTTAGCTTGGGAGTCGTAATTTAACCCAAGACCGGAAACCACATACCCAATGTGGCTAGGCCTACACCAATGGCGGTCAGAACGGCGGCTATCCATAAGAAGACTGAGAAGGCATAGCGCGATATCGTGCCGGACCCGGCTTTAATACGCCAATAGACCTCATAAAAGGCGAGGGGCAAGAACTGCAAGGCAGACATTAAATCAATAAACCATCCCGTGCCATCGGATTGGTCAATGCCTATGCCGCCGGTCAAAACAAACCAAATCATGATAATGACGCGGAAAAACCAGACGGCACTAGCCGCCAGAAAGAGGCGTGTAGCCCAGCGCATATGTTGCGTAAAATTACGCTGTCTCGCGTAACGAACCGCCTGCCAAGAGAACCACAATATGAAAACTCCTTGCATGAGGAAACCTGTTCGCAAAGTCCACGCTCCAATTTGTCGATCAATCAACATATAGACCCCAGCTAGCGTGGCGATAATCACAGTGATGACAAAGGCGCGGCCAGACCAACGATGAAAAGCGGGGAAGCGCTTACGAACTGAAGGAACAAGCTGGAGGGGACCCAGGATGTGGATAATAATCGCCAAAGATAGATGCACTGCGACAGAGGCATTGCCCACGTTTCGGTTTTGCACATAGGCATCCGAAAGATGATCATTCCACCCGGCAAGATTTCCTGAAAAGACCGGGCCACCATAAGCGTAAAATATATAGGCCACGAATATCCACTGACCTAACAAAACCGGTGTGTACCAAGCCGAGGCTGCAATGCGTAGGGCTTTAACGGATCGAGGAGAAGGGTTGGAAATATTCGACATTCAATAATAATATATTGATTATCAATAAAAATCAAGATGATTTTCGAAATAAGCCAAAAGTTTGAAACCGTGATGGTGCCTTATCAGCCCCTATTTAGGTTTCTTAGGCGGCATATCTTTATTTGGTGTCACGATTATCCCCTATGGATAACGCGATCGAATTTTACGGCTTAGCTCAAGAATTCTTTAATCACAGCGGCTTGTTGTTTCGCTCCTGTTGGGTCTGATTGTGTTTTTAATTTTGTGAAACGCTCACTCCATTCCGATGTGCGGGTTCTGATGGGCGGCGTCTCTGCCGCCATACACTCCATGACGACCATAGCCACTTGATCCGATGTTTGATAAATATCGCCGCCGCCCTGACGATTTTGAGACCCACCAATATATTTTTGTAAAATGGGGAGATACTCATCCTCCAACATGCCGCCCGTGCTTTGAACATGTTTCATAACATTAGCCGCAAAGTCCGACTTAATACCGCCCGGCTCAACAGACGTGAAATGGATGCCAAAATTTGGCGTGACGTAACAAGCGAGCGATTCTGTATAGCCTTCCACCGCAAATTTCGCGGCGCAATAAATTTCATTAAAGGGCTGACCTACTAACCCGCCGACCGAAGAAATATTAATGATATGCCCGCTACGGGCTTTGCGCATATGAAGGAGAACTGCTTTCGTGCATCGAACGACGCCCGTGAAATTAACGTCCATCACCCAATCAACCTCTTCTAATGTGGCTTGTTCGGTTGTGCGCACGAAACCAGCTCCGGCGTTATTAATAAGGGTGTCAATGCGGCCTTCTTTTTCGATTATGGTGTCAACGGCCAACATCACAGACGCAAAATCCTGCACATCAAGCTGTAAAATATTTAGCGTTATGCCCGCGTCTTTTACGGCTTCATCCAAGGCGTTCCGCTTGGACAGGTTTCGCATCGTGGCATAGACAGTGTGACCCGCTAGTGCCGCTTGAACAGCCAGGCTGATACCCAGCCCTGAAGACGTGCCGGTTATAAGGACGATTTTGGACATACGGTATTTCCACTTCTTGGTCTCGATAAGGCTTTACAGCTGATATCATAGAGAGGGCTTTAACGAAGGAAATATTTAAGGGATGCGTGTGTCGTGCAAATACCGAATATAAAAGGCCTTGCCATCACTTTAACAACGCCAACCATAATGCGGAACGCGAACGGAACGGCCCCAGAGGGCAATACCGTGATCACCGCAGCAGTGGTGACGGTCATTTTCTCCCGCGCCGGGGTTCAATTAAAAGGGCTGATTTATAGACTGTTAGAAAACGGGACATTTTCGCGAGAGAGGCGTTCATCTTCGCCTTGTGTGTTTTCACTGCATGTAACGGCTTTTCTTTACGCTCATAATGAGTAGATTGGAAAAACGGGGCGCAGATACGAGACATATACCATGTTGAAACACTTTCTTTGTGTGACCGCGCTTTCCGTTTTATCCGGCTTGTCACTTTCTCCTGTCACCGCTTCGGCGCAATCGGCTGACTTCAGTCCAGTTTTACTCATCGAGTCCGGCCCATCCGATAACCCTGAATATCGCCGTATGGTTTTCGTAAAATACCTGTCTGGGAACCGCGTTTCCGTCAATTACCGCGCTTATAATCGGACTGAATTTGCTCAAGTTCCAAATACGACGCCGCAGGAGGCCATCAGCGCCTGCGCAAATGGTCCGGCTACGTCCTTATCCGAAATCCGCGCATTTCAAGCCAAGGAGGCGCAACGCAAACGCAGTAATCAAGCGCCTGAAATCGTACGCTTCTGTGTAAAAAATGTTCAGAATTGGGAAGGCGGCGGTCGGACGCGATATACGGACCCGATTTTCGAAGGCTTGCCCTATGCGGCGACTTTAAATAATTAGTCTTCCGGTTTCTCGCAGCTAAAACAAAGGCAGGGTTAAGCCCTGCTTTTTTTATGCGAGAGAAAACGAAAGTTTGTAATGCGTTTCTGACGAAAAGACCTGTCTAAAAGTTAATCAGTGGGTTTCACTTTCCTATTGACCACAACTGTAATCAACAATACAGATTACAGGTGTAATTAATAGGATAGTCATGGCTTTACGAATTTCGCAATCCGAACTCGATATTATGAACGTGCTGTGGGAGCAAAGCCCGCTGGCCGCCAGTGATGTGTGCGAGGCGCTCGACAATGATAAAGATTGGAGCAGCCGTACGGTGAAGACCTTGCTCTCCCGCCTCGTTGAAAAGGGCGCTTTATCCACAGAGGCCGATGGCCGCCGCTATCTTTATACTCCGCTTATCGCAAAGGAGACTTATGCCTCCCATGCTGCGCGAAGCCTCTCTGACCGACTGTTTGGCGGACGGGCTGCACCGCTTGTGGCGCATTTGGCGGAGTCAGACGGGTTATCCGCCAAAGATATCGAGGAATTAGAAGCTCTCTTGGCGAAGCTTAAAAAATGAGTTTAAACGTGCTGGCAATTTCTTCATTGGCAGCTTGGGGCTTGCAAACAGGACTCATGGTCAGTTTGCTTATTGGACTGGTCTTGATTCTTCGCCGCCCCTTTGCTCGCTATTTTGGCGCTGGCGCAGCTTACGCTTTATGGCTCCTGCCTGTCGCGCGTCTATTCATGCCCAGTTTTACGCTCCCTTTTTTCAAACGAAAAATTGAATCGAGTGCGCCAATGCCGCCGTCAAATACTGCGGCTACTCAAACAAACGGCGTTACGCCGGCTGTTTCCGATGCTGCTCCTATCTCAACGATTAAGGCGGATGTCGCCGCAGTAGGTGACTTGCAGACTGTAGCAGGCAAAGAATTTCAGGCAGACGCCATCCCTGTGCAAGTGACACTTGATCAAAGTCCTGCCACTATAGAGGCGGCTTCTGCTGGGCCAGCGTTCGATATAAATAATGTGCTGGGCACGGTCGATATTGCGGCATTCATTGTCAGCCTATGGCTCGGTCTTGCAGTGCTCTGGTTTGCCCTACAGCTCATTCGCCAACAAAGATTTATGGCGCGTATGAAAGCGATAGGCATAACGCCGCCTGCGTCATTGGACGGCCCTATTCAGGCCTCTATGGACGCTATTGGTTTGAAGCGCCGCCCGCGCATTATCCTCTCTTCGACGATTTCCGGCCCAATGGTGACGGGCCTGCTACGCCCGATGATTTTATTGCCCGATGATTTCGAAGCCCAGTTTAAACCGCATCAGCGGAATTTCGCGCTTATCCATGAAATGGCGCATATAAAACGCGGCGATCTTTGGATTGCCTTAGTGATGCTCGCCTTTCGGGCTCTGTTTTGGCCCAATCCGCTCGTCCATTATGCCGCGCATAAAATGCGGGTCGATCAAGAAGCCGCTTGTGATGCGTCTGTCATCGCCAAAACGGGCGGGGTAACGGCAACGCACTCTTATGCCGAAACACTTATTCATGCTGCGAAGTCGGCAGGAAAAACAAAACAGGCGTCACCCCTTGGTTTGGCGCTCACAGACGACAAACAATAAGTAATAAAGGGGACAGATCGTATGAGAAAGCAAGACATGTTACGTAAAGGTGAAGCCATGAAGGGACAGAGACGGATGAAATGGTTGGATTTAGGTATGTCGGACCCTCTGACTTTAGGTATGGCACACCCTCTGGCGGATCGTCTGGAATGCCTCGCCACGCCTAAAGTTAATAAGGCCGTGTCGCGTTCTGTCACGGCGGCCTTGATGGTAACGGTTGCGATTGCGACGGCGCCTTTTACTATTGCGAGTGAAAATGTGGCGACAGAAACGCGTTTGCAAGATAGTGTTGTAAAATCAGATGCCGCTCAATCAAACAGAGCTAAGGTAGAGCGTCAAACCGCCACTGTGACCCGTAAGAATAATAAAAAGTCTCGTTCCAAAATCACTGTCGCCCGTAACAATGACGGCGACAGACAGGCTTATGAAATTACGATTATTGGGGATACATTCGAGGCTGCAAGGGTGGGGCGTTTTGGTAAAAAGACTCCCATAGAATTGAGCGAGATTGTCGGTTTTGATCAAGAAAAAGCCACAGCTTCCAAATCTTGGTCTTTTGATATTAATGATGCCGGGCAACTGGTCTTTGAAACGGGGAGTGCGCTGGCTAAACACAAGCACTATGATAAAAACCGGTTCCCGCACGGGCATCAACATGACGAAAATGAAGCCAAGCGCTTGGCGGCTCATGCGCGCCTAAAACAGGCGGAAACGCGGCGAGAGGCCTTGATGGCAGAGGCAGAAAAGTCAGCCAGATTGGCCGAAAAGGAACACAAACACGTCCATCGGATCGAAGTCAAACGCTTGGAAGGCTTGAAAGAGCTTGAGAAGCTTGAAGGGCTCAAAGGCCTTGAGGCATTAAAGGGCCTCGAGCAGTTAAAGGGATTAGAGAAATTGAAAGGGCTCGAAGCTCTAAAAAACCTCGAAAATATGGAGACACTGTCCGCTTTCATCACAGAGGGTCAATCAGGTAATATTATTGTTTTGGATGACGGAACGACGAAGGTGGAACGCTATGTGTGGTCGGCCGATACGCCGAAAGCCCCTGCTGCCCCGGTTGCGCCATTCGGAGCCGAGGCACCCGAAGCGCCCGCTGCGCCTCAGATTTTCGTTGAGAATGATGGGGTTGTTCTGAAAAAAAGGTTCTACTTTCCAGATGGCGGTGAAGGCCAAGACCATACGGTCTTCCATTTCGACTCGGATGACCACAGTTTCTTTTCAACGCATGATCATAAGAAATACTCTCAACAGGCGCGATTAAGCGCCGCGACGTCCATGCTCGAATCCGTTGAAGACATGCTGGATGATTTAGATGAGAGCGATAGAGCCAATCGTGATTTGGCTGAGGCGCGGCGTGACCTAAAACGGGCGCGTAAATCCCTGCGCGATGCGGAAAAGAAAATTCTCAAAGCCCAAGAGAAGAATAGCAAATAAAGAGGCTAAAAGAATGAATGATTGAGGCCGAAAAGGATGGGTCTTGATTGAAATCAGGTTGATTCTAAAAAATACCTCATAATTCAGTGTAGGACTTGGTAATTCTAGCGCCACGCCCTATTTTATAAAGATGAAACAGTCTTTCCTCTCTCTTCTCGGCAGTCTTTTTGTCGGAACAAGCGCAGCGCTGATGGCGGCGCCCGCTCAAGCTCAGTTTCCTGTCGATATGCCGGACCGTGTGGTGCCGACATCGCAGGGGCAAGTGCAGCTTTCTTACGCCCCCGTTGTGAAACAGACCGCGCCTGCTGTGGTAAACGTTTTCACCTCCCGCACAGTGCAGTCCCGCGGACGGTCTGACTTTTTTGATCGTATGTTTGGGATGCGCCGCGCGCCGCAAGAACGTGTTGAAAATTCTTTGGGGTCAGGCGTTATCGTGCGCGAAAATGGCATCATCGTAACGAACGCCCATGTTGTTAAGGGCGCGGATGAACTGCGCGTCGTCTTAAATGACCGCCGTGAGTTTCCAGCCGAAATTATTGCGCAGGATGAGCAAATTGACGTTGCGGTATTGCGCATTGATACGAAGGGCGAACGACTGCCGGCGCTCGCAATTCAAAGCGAAAGTGATTACCTTGAAATCGGAGATATCGTTTTGGCCATCGGCAATCCTTTTGGAGTCGGGCAAACTGTGACAAGCGGTATTGTATCGGCCTTAGGCCGAACCAATGTGACCGATGTGTCTTCCTTTATTCAAACAGATGCCGCCGTAAATCCCGGTAATTCTGGCGGGGCCTTGGTGGATTTGTCAGGCGAGTTGGTTGGCGTAAATACGGCGATTTTCTCCCGCTCAGGCGGGTCAAACGGCATTGGCTTTGCCATTCCTTCAGTTTTAGTAAGCCGGGCTGTAGATAGCGCTCTGACCGAGGGACGCATTGTACGCCCTTGGATTGGCGCGCGAACAAATGGCGTTGATGCTACAATGGCCGCCGCGCTCGGACTGGACCGTTCCAAAGGGACGGTTATTAATGAAATCCTGCCCAAAGGCCCGGCCGACCGCGCAGGCCTTGAAAAAGGCGATGTCATTTTATCCGTAGATGGAACAGCCATTAATGATGACAGCGGATTGCGCTTTAAGCTCGCAACACTGCGTAAGGGCGATAATGCCGATATTGTCTATTTCCGTGATGGCCGCGAACGCAGTCTCAAAGTTAAAACAGATATTCCTCAGGAAAGCCCCAAAAGAGATGAGCGTAAACTCGAAGGTTATCACCCCTTTGACGGTTTGACGGTTGTCAATATGAGCCCGGCCTTGGGCGAGGAATTAGGGTTTGACCCATACCTTAAAGGCGTGATGGTGTTGAAAGTCGAACGGCGAAGTGCGGCCAATTATAACCGTCTGCGCCCCGGTGATTTCCTCATGGAGTTAAACGGAGATGACATAACCTCGACACGTCAGTTGGAGAACCTGCTCTCAACAATTGATGTGGAAGAGGGGTGGGAATTATCGATTGACCGCAATGGCCGCATCGGTGTTCTGCCGACCCGTTACTTGCCGCGCACCAATTAAACGCGCAAGGTAAGACGATTTCAGATCTCTTTGCAGCAGCCGGATTGGAACAGAGCGCCCCGCGCCCTTTGGCGGATGACTTGCGCCCCACCCGCATAGATGAGGTTATTGGTCAAGATCACCTCTTGGCCGAAGAGGCGCCTTTAAAACGGATGCTCGATTCGGGGCGGTTAAGTTCGCTTATCCTTTGGGGGCCGCCGGGTGTCGGGAAAACAACGCTTGCTCGTATCATTGCGGACCATGCTGACATGGAGTTTGTCCAATTATCTGCCGTGTTTTCGGGTGTCGCAGATTTACGCAAAGTCTTCGAAACGGCCACGGCGCGGCGTAGTACGGGGCGGGGCACGCTTTTATTCGTGGACGAGATTCATCGTTTTAATAAATCACAACAAGACGGGTTTCTGCCCTATGTTGAAAACGGCACAATCACGCTGATTGGCGCGACCACTGAAAACCCGAGTTTTGAGCTGAACAGCGCCTTGCTATCGCGTGCGCAAGTCTATGTTTTGAACCGTTTAGACGAAGCAGCGATTGATGGCTTACTGTCCCGCGCGGAAGCGCATCTGGATATGTCTCTGCCCGTGAACCAAAACGGGCGTAACGCTTTGATTGCCATGGCTGACGGCGATGGGCGTTACGCGATTAGTCTTGCAGAGATTTTGTTCAATTACGCCGATGGGTCGCAAATCGAGTTTGGCGCGGACGCGGTTGCGAAGATTTTGCAAAAACGCCGCGCCCATTATGACAAAAGCGGAGAGCAACATTACAATTTAATTTCGGCTTTGCATAAATCCATTCGCGGCTCTGATCCTGATGCGGCGCTTTATTGGTTGGCGCGTATGCTTGGCGGCGGCGAAGATCCGATTTATATCGCGCGGCGTTTAGTGCGTATGGCGAGTGAGGATATTGGCCTAGCTGATCCGACGGCCTTACCGGCGGCGATGGCTTCTCTATCCGCCTATCAATTACTTGGCACGCCGGAAGGCGAATTAGCCTTGGCGCAGACAACGGTGCAATTGGCCTCTGCCCCGAAATCCAATGCGGTTTACGCCGCATTTAAAGCCGCGCAGCGCAGCGCGTCAGAGACAGGCTCGCTGGCCCCGCCTGCACATATCCTCAATGCGCCGACGAAGCTGATGAAAGATTTGGGTTATGGCGAAGGGTATAAATATGATCCTGATACGCCCAAAGGATTTTCAGGACAGGATTATTTCCCTGACGGCATGGCTCGTATGAATTTCTACGCCCCAAAAGGCGACGGGGCTGAAGGGCCCATTAAATCGCGATTGGATAATTGGCAGTCTTTGCGTGCCAAGCTGCAAAGTGACTAACCTCTTCCTGCTCTGGCTTTTTTAATAGCCCTTACCGCGTCACTGTTCTATCACCCGTTTTAAAGTGGAAGCCGCCGACGTAAGCGACGGACGAAAGAGCGATGGAGCCACGATATGTCTAATCTATTATGGGTCGCTTTTGGCGGGGCTTTGGGCGCCAGCGGGCGGCATTTGTTATCGGGCTTTACTCTCCGTCAATTCGGGCCGGGCTTTCCCGTAGGCACCTTATCCGCCAATATTATCGGCAGCGCTCTGATGGGCTTACTCGTGGGCTGGTTAGCCCATAAAGGGGCAGAAAGCGGGCAAGCTATGCGGCTGTTTTTAGGGGTCGGTGTATTGGGCGGTTTTACGACATTCAGCGCCTTTTCGTTGGAGAGCTTCATGATGCTTGAGAAGAAACATTATGGCGCTTTGCTTGGCTATGTCAGCGCCTCTTTATTTATATCATTAGCGGCTTTGGCTTTAGGGCTTTGGGTGTCGCGTCAGGTGTGGTCGTCATGAGCGGTGTTCAAATTCTCGAAGTCCCTGAAACCGATGCGGGCTCGCGATTAGATCGTTGGTTTAAACGGTTATTCCCACATGTGCCGCATGGCCGCGTTGAGAAATTATTACGAACGGGACAGCTCCGCGTCGATGGCAAACGGGCGAAAGGTAATTTCCGTTTGGAAGCGGGGCAATCCGTCCGTATTCCGCCTTTGCCTGACCCGACAGAGATTAAAGACGTGCGGCCGGTCAATGATAAAGACGCCGCTTTTTTGCGCGATATGGTCATTTACGAAGATGAAGACCTGATTGCGCTGAACAAACCTGCGGGTCTGGCTGTTCAAGGCGGAACAAAGACAATGCGCCATATTGACGGCATGCTCCCCGCTTTAGGAGAAGGGTGTCGTTTGGTTCACCGTCTTGACCGAGACACATCCGGTGTGCTGCTGATTGCTAGATCCGTGAAAAGCGCGAAATGGGCTGGACGGGCCTTTCAGAGTCGCCGCGCAGAAAAGATTTATTGGGGAATTACCAATGGCAACCCTCATCCTAAATCAGGGGAGATAAAGGGCTATATGGCCAAAGGGCGATTGGATAATCGCTTCGGCAATGTTCACGAAGGTAAAGAGGTGATGGAGCCTGTGCGTCACGGTGCGCCGAATGCGAAACATGCTAAAACCCTTTATCAGGTGCAGGCCAATGCCGGGCAAAAAGCCGCTTGGGTGATTATGATGCCGCTGACGGGGCGTACCCATCAACTGCGTCTTCACATGCAACTCCTCGGCGCTCCCATTGCGGGCGACCCGAAATATATGACGGACAGACCTATGCCAGGAGGCTTGGCCAACCGATTACATCTGCATGCGCGTCAATTGTCATTGCCAAGAGAAGGCCGCCCGCATTTGACGATTACGGCGCCTCTGCCTACCCATATGGAAGAAGCCTTTTCTTTATTAGCATTTAATGCGTCTCAGGATGACGTGGATTGGGAACTCTTACAATCATGACATCTGCTCTCGATCTCCAAGCGGCGTTTCAAGCTTACCAAGCAAAGGACTGGCCCCGCGCCGAGGCGCTCTGTGCGGCCGTCCTAAAGGCGGATAAGCGGGCCTATAAAGCTCATCAATTGCGGGCTTTGGTTTTACGGTCACAAGGTGAGTTTAAGGACGCATTGAAATCCATACAGAAGGCGCTGAAGATTTCGCCTAATGATCCGGAATGCCTCAATACATTGGGAAATATTCAATCCGATTTAGGACAAGAAGTGCAGGCCATGCGCGCCTATAGAAAAAGCCTGAAAGCTGCGCCGAATTATTTAAATGCCTCGCAAAACCTTGGGGAATTATTGTTGCGGCGGCATGACCCGATTGACGCGATAGACGTGTTTCAAAATGCTTTGGATAATCACAAAGATAATCAAGGCCTCTTACGCGGATTACTGATTGCCTTAAAAGAAGCCAATCAGACGGAGACGGCGTTGGAGCTGTTATCCCGGATTCAACGATCGGCAGCTATGTCCTTGACGGTCGGCCATATTTTGACGGCAGCCAATCGCTTTGATGAGGCCAAACAGGCCTTTCAACACGCCATGTCATTTGAGCCTAATTTGTCTCCGGCTTTCGAAAGCCTTGCACAGCTTTATTGGTTGCAGGACGGCGAAGAGGGCGTTCGAACATTTTTAGAAGGCGTTTTGAAATCCAACGCCAATGTCGGAATATTGGTTATATTATCCGCGAAAATTTTCAGGCAAATCGGTGATGATGACAAAGCAATGGCTTTGCTGGCTGAATGCGAAACCCGCTTTGGGGCGCACCCAGAAATTCACAGCGCACGCGCCGAAGTGATGATTGAACGAGGGCAGGGTGAAGCCGCCTTTGCCGAGACCGAAGCAGCGCTACGTTTGCAACCCGGAAACCTCCGCCACGTTTCGCCCCACGCCCGCGCGGCGCTCATGACGGGGAAGGCAAAACTGGCTTTGACAGTTTGCAAAATGGCGCAGACGGCCGACCCAAAAAATCAATATTGGATTGCAATGGAAGCTACGGCTTTACGCGCCTTGGGTCAGCCTTATGAGCATTTATTTAATTACAAAGATCATGTTCTGGCCTTCGACATTGAGGTACCCGCAGAGTATAATTCAATGGATGACTTTATGGCGGATTTAAAGTCGGCCTTGGAAGAGACGCATACGACGAATTTTCACCCCCTGGGTCAATCTCCGCGCGGCGGGACGCAATCGACTTATGATCTACGCTTTGTAGAAAACAAAGTTATTCAAACGTTTTTCAAAGCGCTGAACACGCCGATTAAATCTTATATGAAATCAATCGGGACTGCCCAAGGCCATCCGATGACCGCTAGAAATTCGGGTAAATTTGCTTTGTCGGGCGCGTGGTCTGTTTCTTTGAGAGAAGGGGGTCACCACGTCAACCACGTCCATCCGCGGGGCTGGATAAGCTCGGCTTTTTATGTAGATGTGCCCGAAGATATTGAGAATGCCAAAGACAAAGAAGGCTGGATCAAATTCGGCGAACCGCCTTTTGCGGTAAAAGGTTTGGAGCCCGAACATTATATCGCGCCTAAAAAAGGGCGTCTCGTATTATTCCCCTCTTATATGTGGCACGGTACGGTTCCGATTACGGGCGACGCGACGCGGATGACATTACCCTTTGATGTGGTACCCGCCTAATGGCGAAAAAGACGAATAAGCGGTTTTATAAGACGGTCTCGACAGAAGCTTTGAATGACGGTTTCGTCGTCAAACTCGATACTTATACGCTCAAAACACCGGGCAAGATATTACTCACCTTGCCGTCGGCGCGTTTGGCGGCCGCAGTGGCCGCAGAATGGGACGCCCAAGAGGAGCATATCCATCCTCCCTCTATGCCGATAACGCGTCTGTGCAATGTGGCCGTCGAACAAACGCCGGATAATCGTTCTGACTTGATTAAAGAAGCGCGGCGTTATGCGGGGACTGACCTGCTGTGTTACCGCGCCCCGCAACCTCGCCTGCTCATAGACCGACAAAATGCTGGGTGGGATGAATGGGTGGAATGGGCCAAACAATTTGGGGTCGCCTTGAAAACCACCCAGTCTCTCAACGCTATTGACCAAGAGGAACGTTCTTTGAAGGCCGTAGAGCATTATGCCGAAAAGTTGGATGATATTCCTTTGACGTTATTTGTTCACTTTATCGCTGTCTTTGGGTCCGTCATATTGGCGATGGCGGTGATGGAACAAGCTCTGGCAGCAGACAGAGCGTTTGACCTAGCGCGCCTCGACAGCCTCTATCAAATAGAGCTTTGGGGTGAGGATGAAGAAGCGGCAGAGATCACAGCCGCGTTAAAGGCAGAAACCCAAACACTCGGCACGCTCTTGGAGATGATTTAAATTGGAGATGATTTAATTATGGATGGTAATTTATTATTCTCCGTCTTTGTATTCCTTACCGCCGCTTGCGTGCTTGTGCCTTTGTCAAAGCTCTCGGGGCTTGGCTCTGTTATTGGCTATCTGATTGCCGGCGTCATTATTGGCCCCTTTGTCATTGGCGCCATCAGAGACCCTGAAACCATCCTCCATTTTAGCGAGTTCGGCGTCGTCATGATGTTGTTCCTTATCGGACTTGAGCTAAAACCGCATGAGCTTTGGCGTATGCGAGGCCGATTACTGGGCCTCGGCGGGCTACAGGTCGCCGTGACTACTGGTTTAATCACGTGTGCCGCCATCGCCTTGGGGCGGCCTATGGGCGAAGCGATTGTCATTGGCATGGCTCTGGCGCTGTCCTCCACTGCCATTGCCATTCAAATCATGCAGGACCGCGGCATGATGGCGGACATAGCGGGGCAGTCTGGTTTCTCCGTCCTCTTATTCCAAGACGTGGTCGTGATAGCTATGATTGCCGTTCTACCAATACTGGCTACGATGACGCCCTTTGAAGGCGTTACGGATTACGCCCACGGCGAAGGCAGTCATGGCCCGCAAGGCGTGTGGTTGGCGGTAAGTATTCTGGGTGTGTTTGCCGGAATGATTATTGCCGGACGTGTTTTGCTCCGTCCTATCTTCCGCCTGATTGCGCGGAGTAAGGTGCGCGAGACTTTTACGGCGATGGCGTTGTTATTGGTTGTGGGGTCAGCCCTATTGATGAATTGGTTGGGCTTATCTTCGGCGCTGGGGGCTTTTATTGCGGGCGTCGTTTTAGCGGATTCTGAATACCGCCACCAATTAGAGAGAGACATAGAACCGTTCAAAGCCTTGCTCTTGGGCCTGTTCTTCATCTCTGTCGGCATGTCTTTGGATTTCGCGGTTTTGGCCGAGAAACCTGTGCTTATCCTCTGTCTTGTCGCGGGATTAATGGTTACGAAATTTCTTGTGCTCTTTGTCATTGGCGCGGTTTTCAAATTGGTGATGTCGAGCCGATTAATTTTTGCAGCCCTGTTGTGCCAAGCGGGCGAGTTTGGCTTTGTCCTGTTTCAATTTGCGCTAACCGAAGGCGCGCTTTCGCGAGAAATGTCGACCCTGCTGACGGCTGTTATTGCGCTTTCCATGGCGCTTACGCCTATTCTTATCCTGATATATGACAAAGCCATTGCCCCGCGTTTTGCGGCGCAGTCCTTAATCGGTGAGGCCCCTGTCAACGAGCATAATGATGTATTGGTCTTGGGGTTTGGCCGTGTCGGACAATTAGCAGGCCGTCTGTTACAGACGCAAAATATCGCAACGACCATTATTGATAATGATGGTGACCATATCGAATTTTTGAAACAATTCGGACATCGCGTTTATTACGGGGATGCGTCTGATGTTGACCTTCTTCACACAGCAGGCGCGAAAGAGGCCAAGGTCATAATTGTCGCGATGGATGATAGAGATAAAGTCACCAAGGCCGTGCATGAAATTCGTGAACATTTCCCGCACACCAAAATTATTGCCCGCGCGCGAAACCGGCCTCATCTGTTTGACCTCTTGGCCGAAGATGTCGACTTCGCTGAGCGCGAAACGGTGAGGGGCGGTTTGGCGATGGGCCGCAAAGCGCTGACCTATCTCGGCGTCTCCGAAGATAAAGCACGTGAGCTCTCTGATAAATTCTTAGAAATGGATTTCCAGCTGGCGATGGAGGCCTATGAGATGCGCGGAGATATGGAAGCTTTGGCTTCTCAAGCGCGTGAGGGTAATGCGCTTCTAAAGGAGACCTTGAGCGGTGATGCGAAATATGGTGCTTCTGATAAGGAAGAGTAGGATTATGCTGTTGCGCATAGTTTTGAGCGAACCATCCGCGACAGTTTTGCGCTTGTTTTTAAGAGCGGAACCCGCCAATCAGCGCCTATGTTGAAAATATTTTTATCCCCGACAGGCCGAATGGGTCGCCGCGATTTCTGGATTGGCTTTGTCGGCTTCTGTCTCTTTGTCGGTCTCATGAATTTTATCTTGGATAAGATTGGAACCACCATGGCCGGATTTTTCCTCTTCCTTGTTTACTTGGTTTTGATTTTTCAGATCCTGTATGCGGTTTATGGAAAAAGACTGCATGATATAGGCCGGAGCTTTTGGCCTTTGACAGCTATGATAACGTCTATATTTGTCATATTAATTGTCGTTATGCTGACTTTCGGCGGGGCTGAATATATGACGGAATTCGCGCAATATAATCGCAAACAAGATATCGACCCGGCCGTGCGCCAAAAAATAATCGAGGAGTATCAAGAGAATATGAAACCCTCGGAACGCATTGCAAGCCTGATTATATTTGCCAGTTGGGCAGTATTCACGCTCTGGTTGGGGCTTACAAAATCCGAGTCTGAGTCTAATATTTATGGGCCGGTTCCGACGTAGATAGGTCGATTTCTCTTGCCTTTCTAAAAAATTCTGACACTCTCATATCGTAAAACAACAAGAGGGAGAGTTTACATGGGAAATTTACTATTTTCACCGTCAGGCCGTATTGGGGCTGCCGCCTTTCAAAAAGGGGCGCTGATACTCATTGTGTTGAGTTTTTTATTGGGATTACCAGCCGTTTTAGGTCTGCCCGAAGCCATTAGTACAATATTGGCGTTAGTCTCTATTATCTTTATTTGGTGTTGGATTGTCTTGTGGATTAAGCGTTATCACGATGCAGGAAAGTCTGGGTGGTTGTCTTTGATTCCGATTGTGATTTTTATCATTCTTATGACAGTCTTTATGATGACTTATATGGGGTCAGAGTTCAGTGCGATGATGGCAGCGATGTCAGACCCTGAAGCGTTGGAAGAAGTTGAAGCCGCTATGGATGCCAAAGCGAATAGCATTGTTCCATTGGCCATCTCAGCGCTTATCTCAGCTATTGTCGCGTTCGGTTTTAACGCGCTTATTAAGGCCGACCCGCATGACAACCAGTTTGGTCCCGCGTCTTAATAGTCGATAAAGTTACGAAAACCGCCTCTCGCAGGCGGTTTTTTTATGCGTGCTTCTCTGTGGGGCTAAACAGGCGATTGAAGGTTTTGAGCATGACGGTATCCAAATCCGACATACTGGCGTCTATACCTAAATCTGCAAGACTCGTGACTCCGTGCTCGCTAATCCCGCACGGGACGATACCGCCAAAATGGTTCAGGTCAGGATTAACATTAATCGAAATCCCGTGAAAGCTGACCCATTTTTTCAGGCGCACACCGATCGCCGCAATCTTTTCTTCGCGCCCATCCTTTCGCACGACCCAGACGCCGACTCGCCCGCATCGGCGTTCTGCCGTCACATTAAACTCGGCCAAGCTATCAATAACCCATTGTTCTAGGCCCCGAACGAAAGCGGACACATCTCGCCCTCTTTTGCGTAGATCGAGCATGACATAAGCCACACGCTGGCCCGGCCCGTGATAGGTGTATTGCCCGCCGCGCCGCGCGTCATACACCGGAAAGCGGTCC
>CAZMEN010000054.1:0-1212 GCA_964565335.1 uncultured Algimonas sp.
ATTTGATGCGGGGCATCAAATATAATGCAGCGCCGAAACCGACAGGTTTCGGACAGAGTACAATACGGCTTACAGCGTAGCATCCTTACTAACTCATGCTGCGCATGAGCCGCGTGCGGATGGTAATAATTATGGCCGCTTCATAAACAACCGCTGCCGCGTGGTGGAAACTGCGTAAAACATTACTACTCTTGGTCTCCCATCGTAGAGGCCACCACGCGGGCTGTCCTATCTAAAGGATTTAACGTGATGAAGGCTCGTCACTGGATTGCGAGTAGGACGAAAGGCGTGGGTAACGTATAATTCGGCGACAGCATCCGCGCGTTCCCCTTCGGGGCAGACCCTACCGGGTCACGCGGATGGTAGGATGGCGAGTGGGACTGAAAACATGGGCGTTACTAAATCAAATAAATCATCTGTCATTCCGCACAAGCCCGGAGGATTTCGCTCATCATAGCTCACCTCTTAGCGAGCTCATGCAACTTCGCGCAGGATGACAGTGAGAGGGCCGGGGGCGGAATGGCAAGCAGAAGAGGGGGAAAGGAGAGGAGAAACAAAACCGCATCCGTCCCCTTCATTACCCTTTAACCTGGTTCTGGTAGGAAACTTTTCATAATCGTTTAAGGCTTTTGCATGCTTTACATATTTTACGCCGCGATAATCGGGATCGTGTTGGGTGCGCTGAGTGCGTATCATACGAAGGCATTTCTATCTGGCTTAGTCTCGACCTTGATTGTTGGGTCGATTCTTATGCGCCCGATTGTTTTGGCGGGAGCAGCGGCTTCGAATGCTATGGGCAAGAGTAATATTTTCGGTGTCTATATAGAGGGCATCGCCATGTTGCCGGCTCTGTTAAAAACATCCGTCCTATTATTACCGGTTTTCTTTTTCAGCGGCCGATTTCTGGCTTGGGGATATAAGGAAATTATCCATGAAGAGACTCCAGAAACCCGAGAGGAGAAACGCGCCCGCGTTATTCGCGAACATAATTGGACCGCTGAAAAAGACAAAAAGTTTTCATCCAAGATTCGCATTCGCCGCTAAGCCTTCTTTCTACGGCTAGGCATACAGTCAGCGCGTCCGGCACAGTGAGTCTACGCTCTAGGAGTCTAACCTCTTGCACAAAAGGTCTATCCGCGCTAACCGCCGCGCCTATATTGACTGCCAGAAATTGAGAGCCTTTAAACGCTTTCACATGACACTTTGTCGGGA
>CAZMEN010000054.1:1222-18331 GCA_964565335.1 uncultured Algimonas sp.
GGAATATTCGTTACGACAGTTTTTGCCGTCATTTATGACATCATGTCAGGATCTCCCATGATACGTTCAAGCCTTTCTGCTTTTGCAGACCGCATTTCCATTCCGGCGCGGCGCAATCCCGGCCCGCTTAGCTTTACGCCCAACCGTATTAAGGTCGAAGTTTTGGCCGGATTGACAGTGGCGCTGGCGCTTGTTCCTGAAGCTGTGGCCTTTGCCTTTGTGGCGGGTGTTGAACCTTTAGTTGGTCTTTATGCGGCCTTCATTGTCGGTCTTATCACCGCCTGTATAGGCGGACGACCGGGTATGATTTCAGGGGCAACAGGGGCTTTGGCTGTGGTCATGGTGGCTCTGGTGGCGGATCATGGGGTGGAATATCTCTTTGCGACTGTGGTGTTGATGGGGCTGATGCAGATCGGGGCCGGGATATTTAAGCTTGGAAAATTTATTCGTCTTGTCCCGCATCCTGTCATGCTGGGTTTTGTCAATGGCTTGGCGATTGTTATTGGTATGGCACAGCTTAGCCAATTTCAATCCGCCCCCCCAGAACGTATTCCCGGCGAACATTATGGCCCGTTCCATATCCTAGAAGGGACATGGTTGGGCGGCATGCCGCTCATCCTTATGCTGGGCCTTGTTGTTTTGACCATGTTTCTGATTTGGGTCACGCCTAAGGTCACAAAGGCTTTACCTGCGCCTTTGGTAGGCATTGGTATTGTCACAGCCATCGTTTTGGCCTTTAAATTGGATGTTCAAAATGTGGGGGACTTAGCCTCTATTAAAGGCGGCCTGCCGCCTATCCATATTCCTCAAGTTCCGTTGAACTTAGAAACATTTGAAATTATCTTTCCTTATGCGCTTATCCTGGCCGCGATTGGTTTGATTGAGAGCTTGTTGACCCTCAATCTTGTTGGCGAAATTAAAGAAGAGCGCGGCGGCGCGTCTCAGGAATGTGTGGCCCAAGGCGTGGCCAATACTGTCACAGGATTTTTCGGCGGTATGGGTGGCTGCGCTATGATTGGGCAATCCATGATTAATATAAAATCCGGCGCGCGGACGCGGCTGTCAGGCATTGCGGCGGCTCTGTTCTTGTTGGGCTTTATTTTGTTTGGCTCTTCTGTGATTGAGAAAATCCCGCTAGCCGCTTTGGTGGGCGTAATGTTCATGGTGGTTATCGGGACATTTGCTTGGCAATCACTGACGATTATGCGCCGTATTCCGCTCACTGATGCGCTCGTGATTGTCATCGTGACATTGGTGACCGTTTGGCATGATTTGGCTGTGGCTGTGATAGTCGGCGTGATTATCTCAGCGCTGACTTATGCTTGGAATAATGCGCGCCAGATTGAGGCCCATACGGAAGAGGGGAACGGAGAGAAGACGTATAAGATTAGCGGCCCGCTTTTCTTTGGCTCTGCCGAAGGGTTTATGGAATTATTTACGCCGAATACCGATCCGAATTTGGTGATTGTCGACTTCGACAATTCCCGTGTCGTTGATCAATCCGCTTTGCAGGCGATTGAGAATTTGGCGGGGAAATACGAATCTGTCGGTAAGACGCTGCAGCTCAAACATCTGACGCGTGACTGTCATGCTTTGCTCAATAAGGCGGGTCAGCTCATTATCGATTCAGATGATGACCCTGATTATGGTTTGGCGGTGAATTACGACATCAAAACAGGGGCTTTTGGCGGCGGGCATTAAGCAGAAGGCTATTTTGACGTGGTGTAGGGTATAACGGCTCAATCTTGAATGGTTTGTTTTTGGGCCGCTTTGGCTTTGAGGGCCTCAAGCTCACGTTTTCGGTCTCTGCGGGCGTCCTCAAATTTCCGTTTTTGTTTGGCATTAAACGTCCAAAGTGCAAAAAATACGAAGGCCAAACCGACGATGATAAGAATGAGGGTTGATTCACTCATCTCCATAAATAACTCCAGTGTTATATTGTATCATTATCATTTAGCAGGATAATTCAACCTATCAAGTGATGCGCTGCGATAGCTGACCCGAATGGCCCGACCGTTTTTACCTATTCAGTACGCGTAATCCATCCGCCGCCCAATGTTCGGGCTGCCGCGTCATCTGCTGCATAAAATACACAGGCTTGACCGGGCGATAGTCCCATATCAGCCTCAGCCAACTCAACGATGATATGGTTTCCACTTAAACGTAAATGCGCCGAAGCCGGGGGGCGTGTCGAGCGGACTTTGACTTTAATCGGCATGCCGTCCAGTTCAGGGCCGAACGCGCCTGCGCCAATCCAATTGATATCTGTCAGCCAGAGCTTGGTGCGTTCCAAGGCTTCGCGCGGGCCGACAATGACTTCGCCTTTCTCGGCATCAATCCGCACGACGAAGAGCGGGTCTGCGCCAGATCCATCCGGCAGACCAAGGCCTCGTCTTTGTCCGATCGTGTAATACATGACGCCGCGATGCTGTCCTAGAATGGTACCGTCCATATGTACGATATCGCCCGGCACAGCCGCCTCGGGACGTAATTTTTCAATCACGTCCGTATATTTTCCTGTGGGGACAAAGCAAATATCTTGGCTGTCGGGTTTTGAAGCTACATTTAGCCCCATTTCCACGGCTAGCTTACGAGTCTCGGATTTATCCATGTGTCCCAAGGGGAAACGCAGAAAGTCTAATTGCTCTTTTGTCGTCGCGAAGAGGAAATAGCTCTGATCTTTACCGCCATCAAAAGCGCGGTGCAGCTCCGGCCCTTCTGGACCTTCAATACGGCGAATATAATGCCCTGTGGCCATGCAATCGGCGTCCAAATCTTTGGCAACTTGTAAGAGGTCACGGAATTTTACGGTCTGGTTACATCGCACACAGGGGATTGGTGTCGCGCCTTGCAGATAGGTGTCTGCAAAGTCATCAATCACGCTTTCTTTGAAATTACTCTCATAATCCAGAACATAGTGGGGAAAGCCCATCATTTCGGCGACACGCTGCGCGTCATAGATGTCTTGACCCGCACAACAGGCTTTCGCCTTTTGTATGGCGGCGCCGTGATCATAGAGCTGTAAGGTGACACCGACGACATCATAACCCTGTTGCGCTAGCAAAGCGGCGCAAACAGAGCTGTCCACACCGCCGCTCATCGCCACCACGACACGTGTCAGGGCTTCGGACTTTGCAAATCCGAGCGAATTGAGCGTGATACCGTCTGTGTTTACAGGCGATGTTTTCAACTTATCAGCGATATTTTTGGTGATGACACCTGACCTTTTTTTAAAAAATAAATTTTTATTTCAACGAATTTGGCGTCCATATAGGGACGGGTTTGTTTCAAGTCGACACATCTTCGCAGGAAAGAGGGCCTGAATCTCCTATATGAATCAACGAGTTGGAAATTCTGTAAACCTTTCTTAACGGTAATCTTGATTCTGTTAACCTTCGTAAACAACTGATTTTAAACACTTTTTCCGAATCACTTTAAACTCTTTTTAACGCCCATGCCCTAAACAAATATCATAATGACAGGTCATAAAAGGGCAGCATAAAAATGACTGAGTATAGAGTGAAAAAAGAAAATGTTGTGATTGGGCCGGAAGGCACGCCTTTGACATTAGCTGACTTACCTAAGCCGGACACAGTGCGTTGGGTTATTCGCCGTAAGGCCGAAGTTGTCGCCGCCGTCAGGGGGGGACTCCTGACATTGGACTCGGCTCTGGATCGTTATGGCTTGTCCAGTGAAGAATTCATGGCTTGGCAACGTTCAATCGAAAGTCACGGTATCGCGGGGCTTCGTACGACACGTGTGCAACAATACCGATAAACACTCCCTTTGAAATGAAACATAAAAAAGCCGCCTTCAGGGCGGTTTTTTTGTGCAATTAAGAAAATTCGTAACGCTTTAAGCAGCTATTAAGCGATCAACTTCTTCTACCAACTGTCTCAAGTGAACAGGTTTAGACAGCACTTTGCTGTCAGAAACATTTTTGTCATCCATGGCGACAGCCGCAAAGCCTGTGATGAACATGATTTTAATACCAGGTGAGAGCACTTCTGCCTGTTTCGCGAGTTCAATACCGTCGAGACCGGGCATCATAATATCTGTCAGAAGCATATCAAATGCTCCATCCGCAAATTTCAGAGCCCGTAATGCTCTATCGCCGTCTTGGCACGCAATAACCTGGTGGCCAGCTTTCTCCAAAGCCTTCTCAAAGAATTTGCGCATGGCGTCGTCATCTTCTGCGTAGAGTATAGTGGCCATAAGGTGTCCAAAGTCAGCAAATGTTCAGTATTAGGTCCGTAAAAGACCGACGATGCGATATATGCACGTATTCGGCCAAGTTTTACAAATCTTTTTCCGAAACCGTGCTATCGTCGAGGCGTTAATGTTTTATATATTATTGCAAGAAAAATCGGGTAGTTTCAATACATGCTAAAGCCGGGGTTAAAACAAGAAGAAGAAAGCCTGTCGGTTCTATCACCGGCATTCTCTCTTGCGCGTCCAGCACATTGGCGAGCGGGGCTCATTTTTGCGTCCCCGCATTCAGGCAATATATACCCGCAAAGCTTTATTGACCGCTCTTCTCTGACAATTGCCCAATTGCGCCGCAATGAAGATATTTTCATTGATAAGCTTTTCGGCCCGGTGGTGGCTGCGGGAGCGCCTTTACTCTCCGCTCGTTTCCCTCGCTGCTATGTCGATGTAAACCGCGCAGAAAATGAACTCCCCATAGAATGGGCGAAGGGGCCAACGAAGCCAAGCGTACGCGCAGAGGCTGGTTTGGGCGTCGTGCCGACTCATATCAGCGAAAGCGTTGAAATTTACAGAAAGTCTCTTGACGCAGAGAGTGTTGATTTACGATTGCGGCGTTTATACCGCCCCTATCATGATACGCTTCAGGATCTGATAACGGAGTGTGTGAGCCGTTTCGGTCAGGCTCTTTTGATTGATTGTCATTCCATGCCAGGCTTTTCTCCTATGGGCGCGCGTCGTCCGGATATCATCCTCGGTGACCGCTTCGGCAAATCCTGCCATCCCGATACGCTTGCACGTGTGCAGCGTATTTTTCGCGCTGCGGGTTATACGGTCTCAACCAATTACCCCTATGCAGGGGGGTTTGTGACGTCTCATTACGGTCGGCCCGATTCAGGTATCGAAGCTTTGCAGATTGAAATCAATCGTGATTTATACCTTAATCCGGTTACTTTGGCGCCGAAACGCGGATATGACCGCCTCGCTGGCGACTTATCAATGATAATTCGTGAAATTATTCATCAATCTATCCCTGACAGTCGCGCCGCCCAATAAAAGCCGCCCATTTTCCGGATGTGTCTTTTTGAAACAGCCCTTCTGACCTTGTTTCAAGTTTTTCTCAAATCTCAGGCGAATTTCATTTAAAAATTCGGTCATTCATGAGGGGAAAAGGGAAAAATTCAGCCTTTTTTCAGGAGAACAACCCTCAGGAGAAAGAATTAGTGTTTAATTAACCATAAGTGTCGCGCTCTGGCACAGAGCTTGCTGATTGAAAGGGGACACAACATAAGAGGGTAATACATGACCAGTGAAATTGATTTATATGTCGGCAAACGTCTCCGTCGCCGTCGCCGTTTGTTGGGATTAACGCAACAAAGCTTGGCAGAACAAGTTGGAATTCGTTTTCAGCAGATTCAGAAATATGAATGTGGGGCCAATCGTGTGTCTGCTGCGCGCTTGTTTGAATTATCCGAAGCACTCACTGTGCCTATTCAGTATTTCTATGAGGGATTGTCCACACAAGACCCATTATTCAATACACCAGACCCCGACGTGATTGCGCCGGACGTGCTTTCTAAAAAAGAGACCATGGACCTTGTAAGAGCCTATTATTCTATGGGCGAAACCCCTCGCAAACATTTGCTCGATTTGGCTAAGTCGCTCGAGGCGTCTACCAAGCCGAATCTGCGTTTAGTGGCGCAAAAGACTCTTTCCTAGTTTATAGCGTTCCCCTCTATAATGGGTCATGATAGGAGATTGTCATGACCCAAAACTCTCCCCTTACCTTTGACATTGACCAACGTCTGGCCAGCCTCAGCATCTTGTCTGAACGGGCACGGGCGATAACTCTACCTTTGTTCAAAAACCCTGAAGGGGTTGTGAATAAGGCAGATGGGTCAGATGTGAACGGGAATGATTATGACCCCGTTACTAAGGCCGACATAGACGCTGAAATTAGTTTACGGGATTATATCAGGCACACATTCCCAGAAGACAGTATTGAGGGAGAAGAGTGCCCTGACCATGTTGGTTCGAACGCCTTCTCATGGACGCTGGACCCGATCGACGGTACACGGGCCTTTGTGGCCGGTGTTCCAGTGTGGAGCACCCTGATTGCCGTGTCCTATGAAGGTCAGCCTGTTCTCGGCCTAATTGATGTTCCGGCTTTGGATAAATCCTATTTTGGTCGTACAGATGGAGAGTACCAATCGGCTTGGCTCATACAGGCGGGGCAGCGAAGCGATTTAAAGACAGCCGAATGTAACGACCTTCGTAATGCGATTCTAGGCTGTACCGAACCGCTCGCTATGCTGCGCCCCGGCGAATTGGCAGCTTACAATATTATACGCCGCGGCGTCAGGTTTTCACGCTTGGGACTGGATGCGCTGGGCTATGGCCTAATCGCCGAGGGGCGTATGAACATCATCATAGAATCTTTGATGAAACCTTGTGACGTCAGAGCGTTAATGCCCGTAATTCAAGGTGCAGGGGGGCGATTGACGAATTGGCATGGTGGATCCGCCGTAAATGGCGGTCGGGTTGTTGCCGTCAGCGATGAGGCGTTATTGCCTGAGCTTTATACCTATCTCGGGCGTGCCATGGATGATTGAACTGAAACGGATGACTGACTAAAGCGCCTGCTCCGAGAGGAAGGTGTCAATTCGGGCAAAAAACTGATCGCGGTAAGCGTCTTTCTCCAAGAATAATTCGTGCAAGGCACCAGGTACGACATCGTAGGCAATGCCCGCATTATGCGCAAATTCCTCAACGGACTTAGGATCGACAATAGGGTCGGCCCCAGCAGCGACCATCAAGCCAGGTACCCGTAAATTCTCCGCATTTCTGTTTACGTAAGCCATGGCGGAGAGCGCTGCGCTAATCCAACCGAAAGTGGGTTGGCCGACCCGCAGGCGGGGCACACTTTGGAAGTAACTCGACCAGATTTTGTAACGATCTTTATCCGTAGTCAGTTTATTGGCCGTGAAGGACACAGGCATGCCGTTACGTTGCGTTTGGAAGGGGAGGTTTTTCTCGGCGAGCCCCAATTTTGATAAGCCTGAAATTGTCCAGCGCATAAGCGGGGTTTCTAAATCAAACAGACCTAACATGGGCGCGCTGCAAATGACGGCAGAAGGTGCCAGAGCGCCGCTCAAAATAGCCTGTAAAACAATGGTGCCGCCCATAGAATGTCCCATAGCGATATGCGGTCTGGGTAAATAAGCATCAAACTTTTCGGCCATGTCGGCCAAGTCATCTGCGTAGGTCTGGAAAGTATCGATATAGCTTTTCAATTTATCGGGGAGGACACGATCAGATAATCCTTGTCCTCTGGGGTCAACGACCAATAAGCAAAACCCCCGCGCCGTTAGGTCGCGAATAGCCTCCCAATATTTTTCAATAAATTCTGTGCGTCCGGGCGAGAAAATAATCGTGCCCCTGACAGACGGCGTTTCAGGTTGCGCGAGTAAGACACGCAGTTTTATGCCGTCCCGCGTGGGTACAAAATATGTTTTAGCTCTGTCCTCAAGACCTGGGGGCAGAGCGCGTCCGCCTGGCTGTATGATTTCAGCGGAATCGAATGGCGGAATGACGCTTTGCATCAGAGAGACAAAGCCGGGGCAACGCCCGGCTCATCAAAATTACATGTTTGAGAACAGGCTTTGCAAGCCCATTGCTACGGACATGTCGCCCGTGACTTTCAATTTGCCTGACATAAAGGCCATCATCGGGTCCATATTGCCTGATGCCAAAGCAATAAAATCTTCTTTAGCAACATTGATAACACAATCCGCATCGTCATCGGAAACCTTCGCTTCTGTGCCTTGTGCCCATACGGCACCTTCGCCGTCGAAATCAAATTTGACTGACTTGTCAATGCCGCCGGCTTTTCCAAGTGCCTCGGTCATTTTTGTCGCGATTTCAGAATTTTCCATGACGCTATCCTTTGTCCTTAAGTTACGAGTCTCTTATCTAAGTCTATGTTCAAGAATCGCAAGGGGCGAGTCCTTTTTGCCCGACAAAGCCGCATAGCCTTTATAAAGCTTTGCGGCTCTCTCTTATTTAAACACATTAAAGAGGTTTACGGAACTTCAAAGTCGCGCGGTCGCTCTCGCCAATATTTTTGTAAAGCTCGGCATTAAAATCAACCGCTTCAGCAGAGCCTTCTTTTGGGAGTCTGGAACGCGGAGGCAGTGTCCACACACCCATGGGGTGATCGGCCGTATCCTTTGGGTTGGCGTTGACTTCACTGGACGCAACAAATTCAAACCCCGCGCGTTTCGCTGCATCTTTCATGTAGCTTTCTTGCACATAGCCTGTCCGTCCATTTGGATCCTGTACGGCGGCTTCGGGAAGTCTGTGCTCAACTACACCTAATGTGCCGCCCGGTTTCAGTGCGGCGTAAAACTCGCTGAGAGCCTGGTCGTAATATCCGCCGCCCATCCAATTATGCACATTGCGGAAGGTTAGAATAACATCGACGCTTTCCGGTGGCAGGATAGGTCCGTTATCTTTCAAAAACGCGCCATATTCGATATCACCATAAGTTTCTGTATCTCCAAATTTATCTTTGAACGCCGCAACGCGCTTGTCCAAACGATCGTTAACGCCTTCTGGGTAGAGAACAGCCACATAAGTCCCGTCATTTTCGGCGTAATAGGGCCCGAGAATGCTAGCATACCACCCCGGCCAAATTTCTGCGACACGTTTGCCCGGTTCAACGCCGAAAAACTCTAATGTGGGCAATGGATTGCGGAATTGATCCCGCGCACGGTCTGCATCGCGTCTGGGATTGGCAATCACATCGGCCAAGGTAACAGGGGCAGGGGCCTCAATCACTTTTTCAGCTTCGACAGTTTTGGCTGTGTCAGCATTTCCGCAAGCGCTTAAGGCAAAGGCTGCTGCGCCTAAAGCAGTCCATTTCATCAAGGAAGAAAGTGTCATCTGTGTCTCCGAATAAAGGTCTTTTTGACTCATGTTTGCATAGATTTTTATGCGTTGTGAGTTTCACTGACGGAAATGTTGCGACTGCACAATGACAAATTTTTCACAGTTAATTGACTTGAAGCCGAAATAATCGCGCCCACCTCTAATCAGCAAGCCGCCAAATGGGGTTTGTAAACGTGAACCGAGCCGCTCCAAGAGGGCTCACTTAAACCATCGCTTTGAAAGGATGTACCCATGAGAACTTATGATTTCTCCCCGATTTACCGTAATTTCGTAGGCTTTGACCGTATGGCCAATTTGATAGACGCCGCGACGCAAGCCAGCGCGAATTCCACGAGTTACCCGCCCTATAACGTCGCACGTCTGGACGAAGACAGCTACCGTATTGAACTGGCCGTGGCCGGGTTTAAAAATGATACGCTGGATATCCAAACCCATGAGAATGTTTTGACAATTTCAGGTCAGACCGGAGACAGCAGCGCCAATGACGATGTGGAATACTTGCACCGCGGCATCGCCGAGCGCGGGTTTGAACGTCGATTCCAACTCGCAGACCATGTCCGCGTAACAGGAGCAGACCTGAATAATGGTCTCTTGACGATTAACTTGCAGCGAGAAGTGCCGGAAGCGTTGAAACCCAGAAAAGTTGAAATTTCAAACTCTTTCCAAAAATTAACTACTTCGAAGCCTTCAAGTAAGGCAAAGGCTGCTTAAATAATATTTGCGCGAAAGCCCTGCTCTGCTTCCCCCTGAAGTGATCAGCGTAGCGTAAATACAGCGGTGTCACGTGCCAACCCCCCTCCCAGTACGCGTGGCACCGCTACTTCTTTATTAAATCATATATATCCTGCCCTGACAGTCGGGGTGACTTGCCGTTTTGAAAAGCTGTTTTTACGGCCTTGTAAATGATTTCGTTCATCGGCGCTGTCAAACCCGCCGCCTTAGCTTGCGCCACAATCTCTCCTTGAATGAAATCAATTTCAGAAACGCGGCCTGATTCTAAATCATCCAGCATGGAGGAACGGGCTTTGGCATCGATTTTGACAATCAACTGCATAACCAAGCGGTAAGCCCAATTCGGTAGGTATAAGATTTTAAGAAGGATTCGTGGCTTCCGGCCGTTAAAATTACCAACATTAATGCTATTGGCTTCGGCCACGGCTAAGCCTTCTTTGATCATATCCGCTAGCGCTAAACGATAAGGCCGCTGTAATAAGCCGTCACGCAAGGTACCGCCGCTCAGTGTATTCAGCGCGTTATTAAGATTGACCAAAAGTTTAGCCCATTGATCCCCTTCAAAATTCCCGCCGCATATGACGCTTTGTCCTGCTGCGGTGAACGCGTCGAGGACGTCCTGCGGTATATCATGTTCAACGCGCAGGGCTCCTTCTGTGCCGCAATGATAAGTGCCCGGCCCCGTTTCCGTTACATTAAACGGGACAATCGCACCGGAGAGTGTCTCGACCCTGTCTCCTAATATGGCGCGCAGATCAGGCACGTTGCTCAAACCGTTTTGGCAACTAATAATATGAGTGTCTTTTGCAACAAATTCGCGAAGCTGTAAGGCAGCTTTTTTCGTATCCTGACTTTTCGTGCAGAGAAGGATGACATCACACGGTTTTAAAAGATTAGGCGAGAGCGAGATAGAAATCCCTTCCGATGGGATACGTACCTTACCGCGCGCAAAATGAGTCAGTGTTAATCCGTGAGTATTGATATTTTTTTGCAGACGCTCTCGTCCCAGAAAAGTGACGTCACAACCCTGTGACGCCAAGAGCCCGCCTAAATAACAGCCAATAGCCCCCGCACCAAATATACCGATGCGTGTTGAAGGGCTATGCAGGCTTGTCTCTGTTTTTAAATAATCGTTCACGGCATAGCCTTTTCATATTCTTCAGACGTAGGAAAGAGCGTTATGACTTCTGAAAATAATCACACTACAGAAAACCCAGCCTCGGAATCCTCAGTGCCGGGATTCCAAAGCCTTGCGGAGAGCCTTGCGCCTCACAAAGGCGGATGGACTGCTCCTATACCAGAGGGATGGAAACAAGGCCGAACGACCTATGGCGGTTTGAGCGCGGCTTTGGCGCTCGAAGCCGTCTATCGCAACCACAAAGATTTGCCGCCTTTGCGCTCCGCCAACATCAATTTTGTAGGCCCGGTTACTGAGAATCCAATTTTCCGAACTGAACTCTTACGGAAGGGCCGAAATGTGACGGCGATAGAAGCCAAAGCCTATGTGGGTGATGAGGTCGCTCTCGCTATTTCTTTTGCTTTTGGGGCAGGGCGTGAGTCCGACTTAAAAGTAGATTGCCCCGTCCCGATTGCGCCCACGCCGGATGAGTGTGAGCTTTTCACGCCGGAATTCGCCCGCCCTATGGTGCCCGCCTTTTTCCATAATTTTGATACGCGTCTGATTGAGGGGGCTCGGCCTATGAGCGGAGCCGAGACAGGCTATATCCGAACATGGAGCCGTCACCATGACTCGCAGTCACGCGAAGGCATGGCGAGTTTATTGTGTATTGCGGATGTTTTGCCGCCTGCGGCTTTGCCCTTATTTAAACGCATGGGCCCCGTCAGTTCTATGACATGGATATTTAACGTGTTGAGCGATAATCCCCGTACGGATGATGGTTGGTGGCATATCGAAACAGATCTGACCGCCGCAAGGAATGGTTATTCCAGCCAAATCATGCGTATTTGGAGTACGCGCGGTGAGTTAGTTGTAGAAGGCGTGCAGAGCGTCGCCATTTTTATATAAGGCAATCTAAGCTGGGATAATTGTCGAAGAGAGTTTGGCTTCATTCGAGCCGTCATTCGTCGCCTCATCTTCGCCGTGAACCCACGCATAAAGCTCATCATAACCCAAATCACTGGCCGCTTCGGCGAGATATTGCGTCTCATCAATTGAGGTGGACGGGGTCAATCCCGTGATGCCTACCACACCGAAAACGAGCGCCATGGCCGCCATTGCGCCCCATTTTTTTATAGAGCCCCAGCTTTTCCAAGATCTGTCATTGGCAGCTACAGGCTGCGCCGAAGGGCGCGATGCGCGGGCTTCGCGCAATATACGCGCCTTTAGCAGGTCACTTGGCTCCGGTGCTTTTACGGTATCGAGTAATTTATCTAAATCCGTCATCATCATTCCGTTCTATATCAATTCATTATCTATGAGCGGTCTAAGCGCCGCTTTTAGATTTTTACGGCCTCGTGATAAGAGGCTTTCATAGGCTTTTTCATTATAGCCTAAAATTGCCGCGCCTTCTTTTTGTGACACGCCTTGGTAATAGGACAATGTCATGGCCGCTTTCTGCATTTCCGGCAGTTTTGAGAGGGCCAGTCTCACATGTTTTGCCGTTTCCGCTTGTTCTAATGTTGCCAATCCATCTGCTTGGCCGTCAATCTGTTCAGGTACATCATCGGAATAAATCGGTTTTTTCTTCCGCAATCTATCTAAACAATCATTGGTCGCCACGCGCCGCATCCATGTCAGCAATGTGGCTTGTCCAGTTTTCCAAGTAGGCGCTTTTTGCCAGAGCTTTAAAAATGTGGATTGCGCCACATCTTCGGCCAAAGCCGCATCCCCTAACATATAATAGCCAATCGCTGTTACAGTCTTCAGATGCCTGTTCATCAATTTGGACAAAGCCTGTTCCTGCCCGGCCATGAGACCGGGCAAAAGATCCGTATCAGGGTCTGTTTTTGACATTAACGGCCAGGACCGCCTTTACCTTTACGCTTGCCTTTTTTGCGGCCTTCGCCTTTGGTCAGGACGCCGTCGCCATTGGCGTCCATTTTCAAAAATAGCGCCTCTGCGCTGGCTGTATATTCCGCTAAGCTTATAAGGCCGTCATTATTCGTATCGACTTTCATTCGCTTGCCGCGTTTGCCTTTTTTGCCGCGTTTCATTTCGCCATCCGCTCTCGCCTCCGCGCGCTTGGCTTTACGCGCCTCTTTCGCGGCTTGCTTTTCGGCATCGCTGACTTGGCCATCACCATCCGTATCCAGACGCTCTACCATTTTGGCTTTCACCTTTTCACGGCGCTCGGCCCGTTTGGCATCACGCGCCTCCGAGGCGGCTTCCATTTCAGCTTTACTAATTGAGCCATCGCCGTCGGCATCGAGTTTTTCGAAACGCCGCGTCTCCATTGTATCCCGGCGGGCCTCTCTCATGGCTTTCAGTTCGGTTTTGTCCAACTGGCCGTCAAAATTTCCATCCGCTTGTGTAAAACGGGCTTGTGCGTCGCTGATAAATTCAGCTTGCGTGACTTGGCCGTCCTGATTGAGGTCCGCTTTAGGGGCTGCGAAAGCGGCGGTAGCGACTAAAGCCAATGAGGCAGCAGAGGTCAGGGCGATCGTCTTAAGTCTTGTTGAGGTCAACTTACGCATAAGGGTCTCCTTTTTATTTGCGTTCATAGACACAAACGGGCCGGAAACCCAAATCCTTCGTTTAAAAATCAAAAAGGTTATGCGGCGCTGGCGGCGACCAAATCGCGGAACTGGCCCAAGAGGCGGATATCCAGATGGGCGTCCCCTGTATGGCCTGCATAAGGCGGCGGCGCGCCCAGATGTTCTCTTACGGTTTCGGACAGCATTAAGGCCGTTTCCACAGACTCAACGCGGTCACCGCAAGATAAAACTAGCGGGTCAAATTTTGGCGCGCGGCGGCGCACAGCTTCAATCATCCAATAGGCGCGCATGAAGGCATCACCCGATGTGTCATATCCCAAGAGACAGCTATCGCCTGCGGCGGCCAAGCGCACATGGGCAGAGGTGCAGCCGGGTTCGGCAATCACAAAAACCCAATCGAAATCCAGAGACAGAGCCGCCAGAGACCCTAAAGCTTCATCGAGCGCAATATCGCCGAGTGAGGCCACATTGTAATGCTCGTTTGCCGTGATATAGAGCGCGTCCCGTAATTCCGCATTACCCTTTAAAACGTCAGCCAGTGTTTTTCGAAAGACCACCCCTGCACGGTTCATCGCATATCCGCCGACGCAATCCAAAATAAGAACGGTTTCGCCATAGCTTGCGGCTTTGCGTCCCAAGGCAATGGCAGTATCGACAATTTCATTGCCGACAGGATTAGCCGATAAAACGGGGATAAGCCGCCCTGCCGGTTGGTAACTTAGGCCCGCCGAAACTGACGGATTTTGATTGTTTATATGTGCCACAGCACGGCCCTCTTTTCACCTTGAACGGCCCTTTTGGGCTCTATCATTGGTGTGTTTTATACACGAAGCTTATTGAGGCTTTGCAAAGAGGCGTGGTAAATTTGACTTAAGAGGTATGACCGGAAGGTAACCGTGCAGGGTTAATGGCGCGATTAGTCTTTCGGCTTTTTATGCTGCAAGCCGCTGCGTTGCAGGGAGCAAACGAGCTCACCTCGTTGGTTATAGGCGCGGTGTTCAAAGGTCACAATACCTTGGCTTGGGCGGGATTTGCTTTCCCGTAAGGCTATGATCTCTGTTTCCACACGAATAGTATCACCGGGGAAGAGGGGCTTAGGAAACTTCACATCGGTCATACCCAGATTCGCAACCGCTGTGCCCAAAGTCGTATCCCCCACTGAAATCCCGACGACCAAGCCGAGGGTGAAGAGGCTGTTGACCAAAGGTCGTCCGAACTCGGTTTCATTCTTACAATATTCCGCATCCAAATGGAGCTGTGCGGGGTTATGCGTCATTGTGGTGAAGAGCAGATTATCCGTTTCCGTGAGTGTGCGGCGCAGGGCATGTTTAAATACTTGCCCGACTTCTAATTCGTCAAACCATTTACCGCCCATAATTTGCTCACTCATTATTTTGTCTCGTTAAAGAGTTCGCGGCCAATGAGCCAGCGGCGAATTTCAGATGTCCCCGCTCCGATTTCCATTAATTTTGCATCGCGCAGGAAACGCCCCGTGGGGTAATCATTGATATAGCCATTACCGCCCAAAACCTGAATGCCTTCAAGGGCGACTTGCGTGGCTTTTTCGGCGGCATAAAGAATACAGCCTGCCGCGTCTTTGCGCGTCGTCTCGCCGCGATCACAGGCGGCCGCGACGGCATAAGTATAAGCGCGCGCCGTTGAGAGCGTGACATACATATCGGCGAGCTTGCCTTGCATGAGCTGAAATTCGCCAATGGATTTGCCAAATTGTTTGCGCTCATGCACATAGGGCACGACTTCATCCATAACGGCCTGCATGATGCCGATGGAGACGCCTGACAATACCACGCGTTCATAGTCCAAACCACTCATCAGGATTTCAGCGCCTTGGCCGACTTTGCCCACCATGCTGTCTTCGCCGACGAAACAGTCCTCAAACACAAGCTCGCAAGTATCAGACCCCCTCATGCCCAGCTTGTCGAGTTTTTGCGCGGTTGAGAACCCTTCCATATCGGGCGTAATCAGAAACGCCGAGATACCTTTGGAGCCGCCATTCGGGTCAGTCTTGGCATAGACCAATAATGTATCCGCGGTCGGCGCATTGGTAATCCACATTTTATTGCCGTTGAGCAAATAGCCGCCTTGTTGCTTCTCTGCTTTCAACTTCATACTGACCACATCAGAGCCTGCGCTAGGCTCGCTCATGGCCAAAGAACCAAGGTGCTCCCCGCTCATGAGTTTGGGCAGGTGTTTTTCTTTTTGCTCTTCAGTCGCCCAGCGGCGGATTTGATTGATGCAAAGATTGGAATGCGCGCCATAGGAGAGACCAATAGAAGCCGAGGCGCGGCTGATTTCTTCGACGGCGATGGTGTGTTCTAAATAGCCCAATCCCGTGCCGCCATCCTCTTCGCCGACCGTAATCCCGTGCAGACCGAGTTCGCCCATTTTAGGCCAGAGGTCGCGCGGGAATTGATTGGAGCTGTCAATTTCTGCCGCGCGCGGTTTTATCTCGGCTTGTGCAAAAGCATGGACGCTATCGCGTATCATCATCGCTTCGTCAGAGAGGCCGAATTGTAAAGTGGGGTAGGTGGTCGTCATTTATTTTTCCTCTTCGAGGGTAAGAAGGACTTCGCCGTCGCTCACAAGGGCCCCCGACTCAAAATTTACTTCTGCCACAATGCCGTCGCGCGGGGCTTCGAGCGTCATTTCCATCTTCATCGCTTCCATCACGATGAGCGGGTCTCCGGCTTTGACGGTGTCGCCCGCCTTCGTGTTCACGGCGATGATTTTCCCGGGCATGGCGGCGGTGATTGAGTCAGACGATATTGCCGCGTCGAAATCATAATTAGGATAGTTAGCTCGGAAAAAATCACTTTTTCGCATAATGCTTACATGGTCAGATTGAAGACTAAAAGCCCAAGATCGGTAAGACAGTAAAGCGTCTTCGTTCTCTAAAGCTTCGTTTTCGGGTTGAAATGAAATCGTAAAGTCTTGACCGTTGACATTAGTTTTTACCATCAAGTCAGTTTTTTCTCCAATACTAACTCGAATGGGGCCGTTTGAGTTTTCGAAATAATAAATCTCAGACTTTGGTTGATTTAGTCTCCAACCATTAATTATTGCAAAAGGCTTTTCGTCTTTTTGTCGAGCTTTCTGTTCTTTAAACAAAGCGGCCAAAGCATATAATTCCAGTCTTCCATCTAGGTGTTTAGGTAAAAGCTCGTCTAAATTTTTAGCGATGAAATGCGTGCTGACATCGCCTCCTTTAAATTCTTTGTGTCTCAAACACCTGTGTAAGAAACCGCTATTTGTCGTTATGCCAGAGACCTCAGCAACATTGAGTAGGTGACTTAGGTTTTCAATTGCATCCTCGCGATCTTCTGCCAGCGTAATAACTTTTGCAATCATCGGGTCGTAATAGATGGTAACGCGGTCTTCCTGTTCAACGCCGGTGTCAATTCTATATATATCGTCGCCTGAAATCCATGACTCTGAGTCGAAGTACCTAATCTTCCCAATACTCGGCAGAAAGTCATTCGCAGGGTCTTCCGCATAAAGCCTCGCCTCAACAGCATGGCCTTCCAT
>CAZMEN010000055.1:0-18331 GCA_964565335.1 uncultured Algimonas sp.
GGCTGTCCTATTTTTAAGGATTTAACGTGACGAAGGCTCGGCCCTAGATGGCGAGTAGGGCGAAAATCTTGGGTAACTTACAATTCGGATACAGCATCCGCGCGTTCCCCTTCGGGGCAGACCCTACTGGGTCACGCGGATGGTTTCGCCTGTGGATATTAACCCTCTGTTATGAGGATATTAACTGCTTGGTAACGCGCCCTAACAAAAGATTAAAAACCTATATGAATCAGGTATTTACGGCCTGTTTACCGAATCACTGAAAAGGTCTTCTTCAATCAACTAAAAGCGGCTGTAAAAGTCGTGACTTCGAAAGACTTTCCTCATGGCGCACACCCCCACTGCCGATAATCCTCATCCGCATCTCAGGCTCGTCTCTGATTTAGACAGCATTGATATGCCGCCTCTGCCTTTGGGGCGTATCATGCAGGGTGATTGTATTGAGGGTATGAATGCTCTGCCAGAGGAATCTGTTGATCTGATTTTTGCAGACCCGCCCTATAACTTGCAGCTTGGCGGAGATTTATCTCGTCCTGATAATTCTGTTGTCCACGGCGTCACTGAAGATTGGGATCAATTTGACACCATGGATGCCTATGATTTGTTCAGTCATAATTGGTTGAAGGCCGCACGGCGCATTCTTAAACCTAACGGTTCAATCTGGGTTGTGGGCAGTTATCACAATATTTTCCGTGTCGGTACGGTGTTGCAAGATCAACAGTTTTGGGTTCAAAACGACATCATTTGGCGCAAGTCCAACCCGATGCCAAACTTCCGCGGAACGCGATTTTGTAATGCGACAGAGACCTTAATTTGGGCGACCAAGACCGAAGACGCCAAGCCAACCTTCAATTATGACGCTATGAAAATGATGAATGACGGCGTTCAAATGCGAAATGATTGGGTGCTTCCGATTTGTACGGGCAAGGAGCGGCTCAAGAAAACAGATGGCACAAAAGCACATCCAACACAAAAACCTGAAAGTCTTTTACACCGCGTTATTCTCTCCACATCCAACCCTGGTGATGTTGTGCTCGACCCGTTTTTCGGGACAGGAACGACAGGCGCAGTCGCCAAAAAACTAGGCCGTCATTTCATTGGGTTTGAAATGGAAGAAGAATATATTCTTCACGCGCAGAGACGCATTGATAAAATTGAAAAAGGAACGGGTGAAAATATTGAGGTCACGGCATCGCGCCGTACCGCGCCGCGTGTTCCTTTTGGCCGCGTTATCGAAGAGGGCTTCCTTACGCCCGGCACGTTTTTGTTTAATAAATCAGGCCATGTCAGCGCCAAAGTGCGCCCTGATGGTTCGCTTCTCGTAGGTGATTTCTCCGGCTCTATTCACCAAGTTGGCGCGCGTGTTCAAAATGCGCCAAGCTGCAATGGATGGACATATTGGCATTACCATTCCACCGAAGGCCTGACGCCTATCGACGCTATTCGCGATGAAATTAGAGCGACGATGGAAGGAAAGCTGCGTCCCGCGCCTGTCGCGTAAACACCATAGTTTTCGCTCGGTTATTGTGAAATAGTAAGCCGTGCTGACCGTTATCATACCCACGCTGAATGCGGAAAACGCGCTGTCGCAAAACCTTGCCGTTATTGCGGGCGAGCGCGTGATTGTGTCTGATTCAGGGTCGAACGATGCGACATTAAACGTGGCTCTGAAGAACAACGCGGTGCTCGCCGTGGGAACATCGGGTCGTGGCCCACAGCTTGCGCGCGGAGGCAAGCTGGCTTTGCTAACAGACGCGGATTGGCTCTTATTTCTGCATAGCGATACACGCCTGCCGAAGAATTGGAAAAAAGCCGTCGAAACGCACATGCGCAAGCGTCCTCATTGCGTGGGCTATTTTCGTTATGCCGTTCAAGCGAAGGGCGTATGGCCTCTCATCCAAGCTTTCCTTGTGGCGCTTCGATGTTGGTGGTGGAAAATGCCTTATGGCGATCAGGGACTGCTTATTCCTCGAGACGTTTATGAGTCTGTCGGCGGCTATAGCGATCTGCCGCTATTCGAAGATGTTGATATGATGAACCGCCTAAAGGCCGAGATTGGACGGCTTCGCATTCATCGCTTGAGCGCGAAGGTTCACACAGATGTGAGCGCTTATGATGCTCAAGGGTGGTGGACACGGGGGGCAAGAAATTTCAAACTTTTCAGAGCGTTCCAAAAAGGGGCGTCTATTGAGGACTTGACGTCTCAATATTACAGGGCACCCGAAGGTTAATATCCGAATGAGAAAACCTCTTCTGTTTGTGTTCGCTAAAGCCCCTGTACTAGGAAAAGCTAAAACGCGTTTGGCCAAGGATACGGGTTATGTCCATGCCAAACGGCTTTACCGAATGATGGTGTCGCGTGTGTTACGCCGCGTGCAAGACCCGCGATGGGAGACGATTTTGGCCGTGACTCCGCCTTTGGCAGAGGGGCGATATATTGATTGGGATGGCTTTGCACAGGTGCCGCAGGTGAGCGGATCTTTAAGCCCGCGTTTGGCGGCCTGTTTTGCACATAAGGGGCCCGTGATTGTGATAGGGACGGACAGTCCGCAAATTCGCAGTGACGATATTGCGAAAGCCATTACCGCGATGCGGACTCATCAAGTGGTGTTTGGTCCTGCCAAGGATGGTGGGTTTTGGCTCATTGGGGCGCAGGGACCCTTGCCCTCTACAGTCTTTGATAATGTCGCGTGGTCAACAGAGCAGACTTTGGCTGACGTGACGCGGAATGTCTCAGGCTCGGTTTACCGCCTGCGCATATTGGACGACATTGATGATATTACGGCGCTTCGGGGCTATCGGAGGTCGCGTCCGCGTTTTGGGAATTAACCTGTTGGGCAATCATACCGATGGTTTTATCGATCAAGGTTAAGTCGGCGCCTTTGCCATGTCCCGGCACAACGATTTTCGTTTCGGGGTATGTCGCTTTCACCCAGGCGAGGCTTTCTGCCCAAGCTTTTAAATCTGCATCCCCGGTATTGCCAAGCGTGTTAGATTCAGCCCCACGCACTGCGCAGCCCGCATAAAGGATATTACCCGATGGAATATAGACGACAAGATTATCACTCGCATGACCATGGCCGGGATAGGCGACTTCTACGCTCCCGACTTTCGTGCGGGATTTGGGCTCTCTTAGAGCAGAGACTGAAGTGTTGGGTACTGGCCATCCATTGGACGCCGCCAATGCGGGCGTGTCAGGATGCGTGAAAACCTGAATGCCTTCGCGTTCTGCTGCATCAACGCCCATTGTTCGGTCTGCATGGTGGTGTGTAACGATAAGTTTCGTGACAGGCTTACCAAGTTCTCTTTTTACTGTTTCCAAAAGCGAAACTGTGGCGAGTTCGCCCCAAGCGGCGTCAGCAAGGAGAACGTCTTCGCCGTCCACGATAATCACGCCATTCACAGGAATAGGCTGCTGGCCGGGTATGCGGTAATTCGACGTGTGAACCCAGACATTATCCGCGATTTTTGCGAGCGAGACGGGGTAGTCAGATTGAACTTTGGTTAGGAAACTATCGGGTGTGGAAGTGCTGGATGGGGTCGAGGTATCGCCGCCGCAAGCCACTAATAATGCCGATAATCCAACCACACAGAAATGAGAGAAACGCATGAGCTAAACCTCTTTAAAATTTCTGCGCTTTATAACGACTCTAATTTAGCTCGCAAGTTCAACAGGTCGCGCCAGGCATCTTTCTTCAGTGCGGGTTGACGTAACAGGAAAGCAGGGTGGTAAATAGGCAGGGCAGGTCGCGACACACCTCCGATATCGATATCCTGCCATTGTCCGTGGTTTTTCATGATTCCGGTCAATCCTGTCAGAGCCGTCAGAGACACGCCGCCGACCAAGAGAATGACCTTAGGATTGACGAGTTCAATGTGCCGCTCAAGGAAAGGACGGCAGAGCGCAATTTCTTCGGGTTTTGGATTGCGGTTTTTCGGCGGACGCCAGTTGACGACATTCGTGACGTAAAAGCTTTCTTCGTTGAGCCCTATAGCCGCGAGCATTTGATCGAGTAATTGCCCCGTTTTTCCTAGAAAAGGTTTCCCTTGAATGTCCTCATCACGCCCAGGTGCTTCGCCTATCACCATTATATCTGCTTCGGGATTACCGCGCGAAAAGACCGCTTGCCGCGCTCCATCCGACAAAGCGCCAGCGTCAAAATTTTGTATGGCTGCACGCAAATCATCCAGTGATTTAGCGGCTCTTGCAACCTCGGATGAGGCGGGTTTAGGCGTATCCTCTGCAGGCGGGCGAGCGGTGGCTGCGCGAGAAGCGGCTGGGTGTGCTGTTGATGTGGGGGCAGATTGCGAGTTCGCTTTGGGCAAAGAACGGTTGCGTCGAGCAGGAGGCGTGGGAGCCAGTTCCGGCACTTCCACACCGACCCGTTCGTACCAGTCCATTAATGAGCGAAGCGCTTTATCCATCTTTCAATTATTTGGTTTTCGTCCGAAATACAGTGCGCACATTGCTTTCAATGCACTCAATAATACTTCCGGCAATATCCGTCCCAGTTGCTTTTTCAATCCCCTCAAGCCCGGGTGAGGAATTGACCTCCAATATCTTCGGCCCTGAATCAGAACGCAAAATGTCGACGCCCGCGACATTGAGCTTTAAGATTCTTGCGGCTTTTATCGCCACGCGTCTTTCCTCACGGGTAAGGCGGACTTTTTTAACGCTTCCGCCTTGATGCACGTTTGAGCGAAACTCTCCAGCTTGCGCCGTCCGCATCATCGCTCCGACAACTTTTCCGTCTACCACAAAGCATCGCAGGTCTGAACCATTGGCTTCCTTCACGAACTCTTGAACTAAGAAATGGGCGTTTAACCCGCGAAACGCATCGACCAATGCATTCGCCGCTTTGCGTGTTTCCGCCAAGACAACGCCTTTACCTTGCGTCGATTCTAATAACTTCACGACCACAGGAGATCCGCCAACAAGGTCAATAATGCCCTTTGTGTCTCGAGAACTGCGCGCGAATGCCGTTGTCGGCATACCTAACCCATGTTGCGCTAGAACCTGATGCGCGAGAAGTTTATCGCGAGAACTGCCAATGGAGCTACTTCTATTCAAACAATAAACGCCCATGCTTTCAAATTGGCGTACAACTGCCATGCCGTAAAATGTCATACGTGAGCCGATACGGGGAATGATTGCGTCATAGCGAGGCAAGGATGCACCGTCATAATGGACTTCGGGCTTGTGCGCGTTGATTGCCATGTAGCAACGCGATGTTTCGATACAATCAATCACATGTCCCCGCGATTCTGCGGCTTCGATCATGCGGCGGTTGGAATAATTTTTTGGTTCTTGTGTTAATATTCCGATGCGAAGAGGCCGGCGCGGAATTGCTTTTTTGCCTTGGCGCTTTTTATAGACAGCATAAGATAGTTCCGGCTGCTGAAAACTAAGGCTAGGCGCAACGGAGACTTCTTCTGTCAGGGCAGAGCGGCCTAACAACATCCGATAGCCCATGGTTTCGCGATTGGTCAGCGAAATATCAATCGGCCATTTTTTGCCGCCAATATGTACATGTGAACGGATAACAAAACGCAATTCGGTTGATCCATTGGAACTCGTGATATTCCGGCGGTCAATGACTTTGGCCGAGCAAACGACTTCAATACTGGAATCGGCTGGATCTGGATGCATAATAAAACGCACTTGAGGGTTCTTTTCAGTACCGAATGGTTCAATTGCCACGGCGTGAAGAGCTGATGTACGGGCGCCAGTGTCAACTTTTGCTTTTATGGCAGGCAAAGACAGGTCGGGCAGGCTTATCCATTCTTCCCACCCTAGCTGAATGTTCGTCTTTTCATTATTATCTGATGTGATCGCACACTCTCCAAAAATTTATGCAAATCAAGCGTGACCTGCGCTTGTCCCGCCCCTTAATAATGTTTATTCCCTAAAGGAATAACGAAAATGCGAACATGCGCAGCTTGGACACGTCAACAAGTTTATAGACCAAGCATTAAATCGTACAAGGCATGATAGAGAGGTGTTCCCCATGATTGAACGCGAAAGTATGGAATATGATGTCGTGATTGTTGGAGCAGGCCCCGCCGGCCTGTCCGCGGCGATTCGATTGAAACAGTTAAATACGGATTTGTCCGTTGTCGTACTCGAAAAAGGATCAGAAGTCGGGGCGCACATCTTATCAGGGGCAGTATTAGACCCCGTCGGTCTGAAAAAATTATTCCCCGACTTTGAAACGATGCCGGGTAATCCTGTTAAGAGTAAGGTGAAAGCCGATAAGTTTTATGTATTCGGTCCTGCGGGGTCGATGCAAATCCCTAATTTTGTTCTACCGCCATTGATGAATAATCACGGCAATTATATCGTTTCTATGGCCAATACCTGTCGTTGGATGGCGGAACAAGCAGAAGCCCTTGGCGTCGAGGTTTTCCCTGGTATGGCCTGCTCCGATTTGGTTTATCGGGATGATGGATCCGTAAAAGGCGTTGTCGCTGGCGAGTTTGGATATCAAAAAGACGGTTCGAAAGGTGAGAGCTATGAACCCGGTATGGAATTACATGGAAAATATGTATTCCTGTCCGAAGGCGCTCGGGGTTCTCTTTCAAAAGTCGTGATTAAGAAGTTTGCGTTGGATGAAAATGCGCAGCCGCCAAAATTCGGTCTCGGCATGAAGGAGATTTGGGATATTGATCCTGAAAAACATGAGGAGGGCAAGGTCGTGCATAGCGCGGGTTGGCCATTGGGGTGGAAACAAGGCGGCGGCTCATTCGTTTATCACGCGGAAAACAATCAAGTCTTCTTGGGTATGATTGTCGATTTGAATTATAAAAACCCTTATCTATACCCGTATGCAGAATTCCAAAAGTGGAAAACCCATCCGCAGATTGCTGAATTACTAAAAGGTGGTAAACGCGTTGCCTATGGCGCGCGTGTGGTGACCAAGGGCGGAATTCAATCTGTACCGCAGGTATGTTTCCCTGGCGGCGCATTACTAGGCTGTACTGCGGGCTTGGTTAACCTGCCTCGTATCAAAGGTAATCACAACGCGATGCTGTCAGGCATTGCTGCGGCGGACGCAGCGTTCAACGCACTGCAAATGGGACGTTCAGGTGATGAGTTAAAAGCTTATGATCATGAGCTTCAAGACGGCTTAATCGGAGACGATTTGCGTCCCGTTCGTAACGTAGCTCCGCTCAATGCTCGTTTCGGGCCCTTTTTGGGAGGGATGGTTTTGGGAGGAATGGACATGTGGTCTGCTACGCTTCTTAAATTTAACCCCTTCGGCACATTAAAACACACCAAGGATGATGCCCAATCGACAGAGAAGGCTGATAAATATAAACCAATAGATTATCCGAAACCTGACGGAATTTTGACATTCGATCGTTTGACCAATGTCAGTTTTACAGCGACAAACCATGGGGAAGATCAACCTAGTCACTTAAAACTAATCGACGATTCTATTCCTATTCAGGTGAACCTGCCAATCTATGATGAACCAGCGCAACGTTATTGTCCTGCAGGTGTGTATGAGATTGTACGAGAAGATGACGGATCAAACCCACGTTTTCAGATAAATGCACAAAACTGCATCCATTGCAAAACCTGCGATTTAAAAGACCCAAGCAAGAATATAGTCTGGACAGTTCCGGAAGGCGGTGGAGGGCCAAACTACCCGAATATGTAATTTGTTCTTTGAAGCCTCAAAACTTTCGCCATAAGTGATTCCTATGACATCATCAGTAATTCCCTTTCCTTTGCGAAACGTTCTTCTGACACTTTCAAGTGTTTTGGTTTTTAGCCTTACGGCTGCGCCTACTTATGCAGCGAAGTCTTCTTCCAATGTGTTAGACACGCCAGAGGACGCTGAGCTTTTGGGGGATTATTTGGCCGGTAGCTATGCTGGCTATCTGGATGATACGCTGGCCCGCTCAAAGTACTTCACGAAGGCTTTTAAAGTTGCTCCTGACGATACACGATTGGGGCGAAGGGCGGTTACGGCTGCTCTTATGGCTGGAGACTTTGAATTGTCTAAAAAGCTGGCGAAAGACCTCTACAAAATCGACAAAACCGAAAGCATGGCGCAAGCTATTTTGGCGATTGACGCTTTTTCAAAAGGTCGTCATCGAAACGTCAAAAAATACGTCAACAAAGATAGCGCCGATATTACTATGGGAATCGTAATGGCCTTCACGGAAGGTTGGAATTATGTGGCTTTAGGAGATGAGGAGAAGGCCCAAGGAATTTTTGAAGGGCAAAAAACACGTGCTTATTTTAGGGAATTAGGCGTGCTTCAAATAGCTAAAATGGCGGCTTATTCAAAAGATGATGAAACTGCGAAAGCTTTTTTTGATAAGTTCGAAAAGCCCGAGCAGGCACGGGTTGAAACAACTCTTTCAAAGGCACGCTTCTACGCCAAATTGGGCGAAAAGGACAAAGCACAGTCCATTCTCGAAGACTATATTGCCGAGTCAGGGCTAGAAAGCGGGCCGCTCTCCTCTTACGTTCGGAAATTGAAAGAAGGTAAAGATATAGACAAGCCGTTGAGCCCGAAACAACAGCTCTCGCGGGCTTTGACCGACCCGTCATATGAATTTTTTCTACGCAACCGAGCACCGGACGCAGCCGAGGTTTATTTACGATTGGCGCTTCAAGTTGATCCGAAAAATGAGAAAGCCCAGCTTTGGTTGGCAAGCCTTTTGGAAAATACGGATCGATCTGATGAAGCGATGCCAATCTATAAAGCTATAAAGGAAAGCTCACCCTACGTTGTATCGGCGCGTTTGTCTGAGGCGAATATCTACTTTGACCGTGAAGAAGATGAGAAAGCGCTTCTTGTTCTTGAGGATGTGAATGCTAAAAATGAAACCTTCATTACTCGCGAAGCTTTGGGTCGCGCGCGGTTGATCCGGGAAAACTATGCGGATGCGTTGCCTATCTATACAGCAATTATAGACAGTATGAGTGAAGAAGAAATATCGAAGAATACTCAACCTCTGTACTTCCGAGGTATTAGTTATGAACGGACTGACCAATGGCAGAAAGCAGAGGCGGATTTTTTGCGCGTACTCGAAATTGAGCCTGAAAATGCCGATGCTTTAAATTATCTTGGATATACATGGGTAGACAGGGGCGAAAACCTGAAGCGTGCCTTTGATATGATTCGAAAGGCTGTGAAGCTTGAGCCCGATAGTGGAGCCATCATCGATAGTTTGGGGTGGGCACATTACAAGCTAGGCGAATATCAAGAAGCCAAAGTCCAATTGGAGAAGGCTGTTGAACTCTCACCATCATCCGCCACGATTGTTGATCATTTGGGGGATGTGTATTGGAAATTAGGCCGCTATCGTGAGGCCGGTTACCAATGGGAACGCGCTCTTATTTATGACCCGACGGATGAAGAACGTGAAACGATTAAGGTGAAGCTGAAATCGGGCTTGTCAGCTGTTTCGCCTGCGCCTTAGACTTCTAAGCCCTCTGTTTTTTATCCATGTCGACCAAAACATTCGCTTCAATGTCTGAAATGGCGAGAGCTAAAATAAATCTGACATTGCATGTTGGGCGCGCGAGGCAGGCTGGGAGGTTTAAGGGTTATCATCCTTTAGATAGTTTGGTGGTTTTTGCTGATTTTGGTGACCGTTTGTCTTTTCAACCATCACTGACGGCTAGGTTCGAGATCGTTGGGCCTTTCTCTAGAGGTTTGGAAGGAGGCGCAGATAATCTCGTTTTACGCGCTTTGAAGGCCTGTGATGTGGGGCCTCAGTCGATAACTTTAGAAAAAAATATACCCGTATCGGCTGGTCTTGGAGGCGGGAGCGCCAATGCGGCGGCTGTGTTGCGGAGTTTTGACCCTAATAGCAGCGTGGATGACGCCGAAATGGGCGCAGATATTCCTGTCTGCCGTTTGTCGCAAACCTCTTTAATGACAGGAATAGGGGATAAGCTGGCCGTAGTCCCCGATAAGGGGCAGATTGCGGCTCTTCTGGTCAACCCTCGAATAGCCGTCTCAACGGCTGAGATTTTTCATGCTTTTGATGCTCGGCCTCAGGCTGAATACCCTGCGGCTTCGCAATGTTCAGACTCGTTAATAGAATGCGCTTTAGCCGGGCAAAATGATTTGGAACCCGTTGCCGTGAGTCTGGCGCCTGTCATTTCTGATGCTCTAGCGAGCCTGAAAGATACAGAGAATTGTCAACTATCACGAATGAGCGGAAGCGGGGCAACATGTTATGGGCTTTACCCTGATACGAAATATGCAGAAGAGGCAGCGCAAAAATTACAGCACGACCATCCAAATTGGTGGGTAAAAACTTGTCTTCTTGGTGACCCTATTAATTCTAAAGCGCCGTCATGAGCGAATCTTTATGGTTGCATGTTTGGCCGGTTATTTCATTGGCTGGTTTGGCTTTTTTCAGCAGCCTCGCGATTACCGGCTTTATGGTGTTCGCCGGCATGGGGGATACGCCCAATTCGCGTAGTAGTCATTCTCGGGTCACCCCAAGTTGCGGCGGCGTTGGCTTTGTGGCGGCTTTTGGGATTTGCGGTATCGCTCTAGCGTTGATTTTTCCTTCTATACTCTATGCCATGCCCACGAGTTTTGCGAAAATTCTTAGTCTGATTTTCGCGCTTGGTGCGCTCGGCCTCTGTGATGACATTTTTGAGTTTTCGCCGAGACTAAAATTCATTTTGATGATTTTAATTTCTGCCCTGGGCGTTCACTGCGTTGGGTATCCGACACGCTTGCCTTGGGGTGATGGGGCGATTGCCCTGCCGCCGTTGATTGGGTTTTGGGGTGCGGTTCTTTGGGTGTTTGTGCTCATTAATGCGGTAAATTTCATCGACGGGGCAAATGGGTTGATGGCGAACACATTGATTATCCCATGCCTAGCGCTTGGTTTTATTGGATTAAGCGCAGGGTCGGTCATAGCGGCCTTTTTATGCGGGGTCTTGATGTTCGCTTTGCTCGGTTTTCTACCTTATAATATGCGAAAATATGCAGCGATATTCTGCGGAGATACGGGGGCGCTAGTGGCGGGGTTCGCCTTCGCCTTGGCGGGTTTAGCCTCGGTGAGAGCCGATAGTAGCGGCTCTTTACTTTATTTTGCCCCTTTACTGATTTTACCAATTTTGAGCGATGTTTTACTGACGCTTCTTTGGCGTGCCAAACGCCGTAAAAACCTGATGCAGCCGCATAAGGAGCATCTCTTTGCCCGGCTTATCATATCGGGCTTATCTCATATGCAAATTGCTTGGATTTATGGGTTGGTGAGCTTGGTGTGTGCAAACCTTGCTGTCTACGGGATACAATCGGGCCTTATCCGCTCCCCTTTATATGTTGGCGGACTTAGCGTAATTTTTACGGTAATCTATTTTGGAGTCGGCGCCCATTTGGCGAAACGCAATGTTGCTCGACTTAAATCAGCTAATCCGATCAACAACGAAGTCCGCTAAATCGGCCAAAGTATCTCGCCAAGCACAAGGCTCGAAAACCATCAAAGCCTCACGCGCATCGCGGGAATATTGGCGGGCCAAGTCCATTGTACTCTGCAATGCCCCTGCATTTCGCAGATGCGACACCGCCTTTTCTAAATCGACGTCATGTTGATCATGGTCAACAATTACGCGCCGCCAAAAGGCCGTCTCTTCGGTGCTTGCGGTTTGCAAGGTCCGGATAACGGGGAGCGTCATCTTACCCTCTCGGAAATCATCGCCGACAGATTTCCCCAAAGCACTTTCCAGCCCGCCATAATCAAGGGCATCATCAACAAGTTGAAAGGCGAGGCCCAATTTTAGGCCGTAATCACGCAAGGCTTGACGTTCCGAATAAGGCCGCTCGGCAATAACGGGCGACACCTCAGTCGCCGCCGCAAATAGAGCCGCTGTTTTGGCCTTAATAACGGACATGTAATCGTCTTCAGACATTTGCAAATTGCGTAGAGCAGCCAGTTGCTGCACTTCGCCTTCGGCGATGACAGACGAGGCATTAGATAAAATACCAAGGGCTTCCATTGAATTGGTCTCTACCATAAGGTTGAAAGCGCGTGCGAAAAGAAAGTCTCCGACCAAAATAGAGGCGCTATTGCCCCAGATAAAATTAGCGGGTTTCTTCCCGCGGCGAAGCGCGCTTTCATCAACAACATCATCATGCAAAAGCGTCGCGGAATGGATAAACTCCACAGCAGCAGCTAATTTGTGATGGTTGACGCCTTTATATCCACATAACGCGGCGGTGGAGACCGTTAGGAGTGGGCGCAGGCGTTTCCCGCCCGCCCCAACAAGATGTTGTGCCAAGTTGGGTATCATGCCTACAGGGCTCTGCATGCGATCCAAAATTATGGCATCGACGGCCACCATATCACTATGGGCTAATGCCCAAAGGGTCTCAGCCGGTGAGACGGGAGATTGCTCGTCAGAGATTTTCGCGGGTGCGTTCACGCATTACGACCTTTTTCATTTGGACTTACATGTAGTCTGCGCTAGCGCTCTGAACAAGCGTTTTGATGACGCACATAACAGCTATGTGTTTATAAGAGAGCTCACTATGATTGCGATAATCAAAACTTCCAATCCTGCGACCATCAGTTTTGCAGAAGCTATCTTGAAAGATGCTACGATTGACTGTTTTGTAATGGACCAGAATATGTCCGTTCTGGAGCCTGGTATTATGTTCCCTAAGCGTCTGATGGTTGTAGACGAAGACGAGGCGGCCGCCCGGCGCGCTTTGACTTTGGCGGGGTTGGAGAAAGAACTGGTCGAATTGTGATAACCTATCGGCCCGATATGCCTTAAACCTTGCAAGAAATCTGCATTTCGCTAAACAGCGAGCCTATGACTGATACGAAAAAACCGCTCTCATTTCAGGGCCTCATATTGACGCTCCAGACTTACTGGGCGGAGCAGGGCTGTGTGATTTTACAGCCCTTTGATACGGAAGTCGGCGCAGGCACATTGCACCCGGCGACTGTGTTGCGCTCATTGGGCCCCAAGCCTTGGAATGTGGCCTATGTGCAGCCGTCCAGACGACCTGCAGATGGGCGCTATGGTGATAATCCCAACCGCCTCCAACACTACTATCAATTTCAAGTCATCATGAAGCCCAACCCTGCGAATTTGCAGGAACTTTATCTCGGTTCACTTGATGCGATAGGGATTGATCGCGATTTGCATGATATTCGCTTTGTTGAAGACGATTGGGAAAACCCGACCGTCGGCGCATGGGGGCTGGGTTGGGAAGTCTGGTGCGACGGAATGGAAGTCAGCCAGTATACTTATTTCCAACAAGTGGGTGGCCTTGACGTCGATTTAGTTTCTGGCGAGTTGACCTATGGTCTAGAACGCCTCGCCATGTATGTGCAGAGCGTCGAAAATGTCTATGACTTGGTCTTCACCGAAGCCAATGAAGCGAATGGCACGCCCGAAGTGCTTTACGGTGATGTATTCCATCAAAACGAAGTGCAGCAATCGACCTATAATTTTGAATATGCCGATGTGGATAAAATTCGCGAGAAGTTCCAATTTGCCGAAGCTGAGTGTCAGCACCTTTTGGCACTAGACACACCCTTGCCTTTGCCCGCTTATGAGCATGCACTCAAGGCCTCGCATCTCTTCAACCTGCTCGATGCACGCGGTGTGGTATCTCCGACACAAAGACAAGAATACATTAAACGCGTTCGCGACCTCGCCAAAGGGTGCGCCGAAGCCCACGTTTCTGTTGAGAAAACCGTCAAAGAAAAGGCGTGGAGCTAATCATGGCTGAACTTCTTTTTGAAATTTTTTGTGAAGAGATTCCGGCGCGGATGCAGGTTCGTGCGGGTGCGGATTTATCTAAGGCTTTGACTGATGGTCTTAAGAAAGCTGGCCTCAAGGTTGAGGGCGTCCAAGTGATGACGGGGCCGCGCCGTTTGGTGTTCGCGGCTGATATACCGCTACGTTCGCCTGATGTATCTGAAGAACGCAAAGGTCCGCGCGTGGGTTCACCTGACCAAGCGCTAGCAGGGTTCCTTCGCGGGGCAGGGCTATCTGATATTTCCGAAACTGAAGTGCGCACAGATCCTAAAAAGGGTGATTTCTACGTTGCTGTTTTGAACAGTGAAGGGCGGGATACGAAAGATATTCTGGCGGAATTAATTCCCGATATTATGAACAACTTCCCTTGGCCAAAATCTATGAAGTCTGGCGGAACGACGTTCCGTTGGGTGCGCCCGTTACAACGTGTGATTTGTTTGCTCGACGGTGCGGTTGTTCCGTTTGGAGTGGGCGGTGTACAATCGGGGGATGTGACCGAAGGGCATAGACGTCATGGCAAAGGGCCGTTTAAAATCAGTGATTTAAAAGGTTATATTCAATCATTGGAGAAAGAGGGACATGTCGTTTTAACTCATGATAAGCGAAAGCAATTGATTATCGAGCAAGCGCGTAAAGCTTGCGCGGATAAGGGTTTGGAGCTGGTCGAAGATGAAGGCCTTCTCAATGAAGTCGCGGGTCTGGTGGAATGGCCGATTGTGATTTTGGGCGATATGGATCCGAGCTTTTTAGAGCTGCCGGGTGAAGTTATTCGCCTGTCCATGCGGACGCATCAGAAATATTTTGCGGTAAGAAACCCGAAATCAGGAAACCTCGCCCCGCACTTTATTGTAGTCGCTAATCAAGACGCGCCTGATGGCGGCAAAGCGATTGCCGAAGGTAACTCACGAGTCCTGTCTGCGCGTCTCGCCGATGCGCAATTCTTCCAGTCGGAAGACGCGAAATTAAAGCTCGAGAACTATTATGAGAAGCTCGACACAGTCGTGTTCCATAAGAAGCTCGGCTCTATTAAAGATAAGGCCGAACGCGTTGCAGCGCTCGCACGCGAGCTTGCGCCCAAAGTGGGGGCTGACCCTGACAAAGCCGAGCAAGCGGCGAAGCTCGCAAAGTGTGATTTGGTCACAAATATGGTGATTGAGTTCACCTCGCTCGAAGGTCAAATTGGTCGCTTGATGTATGAGCGCGAAGGCGGCGACAAAGACATCGCCCTCGCGATTGAAGAACATTACAAACCCAAAGGGCCAAGTGATGCCGTACCGACGAATCCTGTCGCCGTCGCCGTCGCTCTCGCGGATAAACTCGACACGCTCGTCGGGTTCTGGGCGATTGATGAGAAGCCAACGGGCAGTAAAGACCCGTTTGCGTTGCGTCGTGCATTTTTAGGCACCGATAGAAATATTAGGGAAAATAACGTCAGAACAAACCTTACTGATATGATACTTTTAGCTTTGAAGAAGTATCCAGAGACGATGCGGGTTGCTTTTTTAAAATGGAAACCTTCCTCTTTAGAGCAAGCCCTTAAAGAAGAAGAGGGAAGCCTTTTTCAGTTTGTGTTTGATAGACTTGAATACTCTTTGAAAGAGTTTCTCCGAATAGACTTAATCAGAGCCGTTTTGGTTTTGATTAAAGAAAATCAAATAGAGATATTTCATCCGTCAACTAACGAACGTATTGGTTTTGCTCCAAGAGAAATTGATCTTGTCGCTATTGTAAATCGCGTCACCGTTCTTCAATCTTTCCTTTCCACAAAAGATGGCGAAAACCTCCTCTCAGGCTATAAACGGGCAGCGAATATTTTAAAGGCAGAAGCTAAAAAAGGTAATTTAACCGTAGGCATTCCGAATCGTCCCGTAGATGAAAATGGCGCTGCACTTTATGACGCTCTGCAATCCTCTTCGAAATCCATCAAAACAGCGCTCGAAAACGAAGATTTTGAGAAAGCCATGTTCGCTCTCGCAGAACTCCGCGCGCCGATTGATGCATTTTTCACACATGTTCAGGTTATTTCGGATGACACCGCTGTCAGAGAAAACAACCTTCGACTCTTGGGTTTAATCCGTGATACGGCGCGACAGATTGCGGATTTTGAGGCTATAAACGGCTAGTTATCCCGCGAATTGCGTGGAGTTTGTCAGATGACACAGTGGGTTTATAATTTTGGTGGTGGTTCCGCAGAGGGTGACACCTCTATGAAGAACCTTTTAGGGGGCAAAGGCGCGAATCTGGCCGAAATGGCCGCGCTCGGTCTGCCAGTTCCGCCCGGGTTTACGCTTACGACGGATGTCTGCACCTATTACTATGATAATCGCGAGCAGTATCCCGATGGTATGAATGATCAGATCGCGACAGGTCTCACTCATATCGAAAAGCTCACAGGTAAAAAATTTGGAGATAGCCGAAACCCGCTTCTCGTCTCTGTGCGGTCAGGTGCACGTGCCTCTATGCCCGGGATGATGGATACGGTGCTGAATCTGGGATTGAATGACGAAACCGTGGAAGGTCTCGCGGAATTGTCAGGCGACCGACGCTTTGCGCTCGATAGCTATCGCCGCTTCATAACTATGTATTCTGACGTGGTCTTGGGTGTGCATCATCATACTTACGAAGATATCCTAGAACGACATAAAGACGACCAAGGCTATATGCTCGACACGGAAATGACGGCGGAGGATTGGGATATTGTCATTAAAGAGTTCAAAGCTGCCACCCACCGCGCATTAGGGCGAGATTTTCCGCAAGACCCTCGCGCGCAATTACAAGGCGCCGTAGATGCGGTTTTCGGCTCTTGGATGAATGAACGGGCGATAGTGTATCGTCGCCTGAATGACATCCCCGCCGCTTGGGGCACAGCCGTGAATGTTCAAGCCATGGTGTTTGGCAATATGGGCGACACATCGGCGACGGGCGTGGCCTTTACGCGTGACCCCTCCACGGGTGATAATCGCTACTATGGTGAGTTCCTCATCAATGCCCAAGGCGAAGATGTGGTGGCGGGTATTCGCACGCCGCAAACGCTGACCAAAGTTGCCCGTGAAGAAATGGGCGAAGACGCTCCTTCTATGGAAGAGGCCCTGCCTGAAGTTTACGCCCAATTAGCCGAGACGTTTGAAACACTCGAAGGTCACTATCGCGACATGCAAGATATCGAATTTACCGTGGAGCAGGGTAAACTCTGGATGCTGCAAACCCGTACGGGCAAACGGACGGCCCGCGCCGCCCTTAAAATCGCTGTTGATATGGCAGAGACTGGACAAATTTCAAAAGAAGAAGCGCTTTTACGTATTGAACCTATGAGCCTTGATCAGCTTTTGCATCCGACACTTAATCCGGACGCGCCGCGTGATTTGGTTGCTATGGGATTGCCGGCCTCTCCGGGCGCCGCAATTGGAGAGGTGGTCTTTACTTCTGATGAGGCAGAAAGTCTCTCAAAGGCAGGTCATAAGGTCATTTTGATACGCGTCGAAACATCACCTGAAGATATTCACGGAATGCACGCCGCCGAAGCGATTGTCACGGCAAGAGGGGGCATGACCTCTCACGCAGCGGTCGTCGCCCGCGGTATGGGAACACCTTGCGTGTCGGGCGCAGGCGATATCCGTATTGACCTGGATGCACAGACCTTCTCTGTGGCCGGGCGAGTTATTGAAAAGGGCGAAATCGTTACCGTCGATGGAGCGACTGGACAGGTTTTCGCTGGTGCCGTTGATATGCAACAACCTGAATTATCGGGAGATTTTTCTAAGGTTATGGCCTGGGCTGATGAGGCCCGAACGCTCGGTGTACGAACCAATGCTGAAACACCTGTTGATGTTCGGACCGCGCGTGATTTTGGGGCTGAAGGCATTGGACTTTGCCGAACAGAACATATGTTTTTTGAAGCTGACCGCTTAGGTTATTTCCGTGAAATGATTTTGGCGCGAAATAAAGAGGGGCGCGAGGCCGCTCTCGCAAAAATTCTCCCCGTGCAACGCGATGATTTTGCGGCCATTTTCCGAATCATGGGTGATTTGCCGTGTACAATCCGCTTGCTTGACCCTCCACTTCATGAGTTCCTTCCTCATACGGAAGCCGATATTGAAACTGTAGCGGAATCCATTGGCGTACCTGCCAAAGAATTAATGGCGCGGGCTCGGGAGCTTGCTGAATCTAACCCTATGTTGGGGCATCGCGGGTGTCGTTTGGGCATATCCTATCCAGAGATTTACGAGATGCAGGCGCGGGCCATTTTTGAGGCACAAAAATCCGTTTCCGAGGAAAAAGGTGTCAGGCCCGTTGCTGAAATTATGGTTCCTCTGGTTAGTTCGGCGAAGGAGCTGACAATTCTAAAAGGTAAAATTGACGCCGTCGCTCAGGAGGTTGGTGCGTTAGAATATTCTATCGGGACTATGATTGAATTGCCCCGTGCCGCCTTGCGCGCCTCCGATATTGCTGAACACGCGCAATTCTTCTCTTTTGGAACGAATGACTTGACGCAGACGACCTTTGGTTTGTCGCGTGATGATGCGGGGCGTTTCCTGCCTGACTATGTCGCGCAAGGTATTATGGAAAAAG
>CAZMEN010000056.1:0-17832 GCA_964565335.1 uncultured Algimonas sp.
TTAAAGCGCTTTTTCGCGCCTGACTTGGTCTTCATTTTTGGCATTTCGGTCTCCTAATAATGGTGTCTTGCATCAGACCTGATGCGCAACACAGCCTTTGTGAGTGTAGAGGCATGCCTTTTAGCCCATAGCACTGCTGTTTTCTGACTCGCGCCAGAAGCGGGCCTTATAGGGTTTGCAAGGGATAGGTCAAGCGTTTGCGTGCAGCGCTTGGGCCTTCTTGTGGGCGCGACGGGTGAGGTAGCGGTTGATATGGATAACCGCAAAGGCGACGATTAAAATGACAACTGCACTCTCAATCGTATCTTGCCAGTCAATGACGGGCTCTGGGCCCATCAGGAGCGCTGATTGGGGCAGTGTCGGGTCTGCATAGCCGAATAAGACGAAGACAAAGAAGTTATTACCAATATGCAGGCCGATCGCACTTTCCAGTCCCTGATCTTCATAGCTGAGCCAGCACATGGCCATGCCGAACACGAAAGTGCCAACCATATAGGGCCAGACCTGTCCATCCGCCTCTGGATTAGCCAGATGAAGTAGCGCGAAAAAGGCGCTGGTAATGATAAAAGCAATCCAAGGGCGTTTCGTAATAAGGCTCAGACCTTGATTTAGATAGCCGCGGCACAGGATTTCTTCGGAGGCAGATTGGATTGGGAGGAATATAAGCATCACGCCAAGCATGATAGCAAACCCCTTTATGTCGGGGTGGACAATCACATCTTTATATTCTGTGGGGTCAAGCCAGTAATCGATGAGCGAGATAGCGCTGTAAGCGAATAGAACAACACTTATTGAAACCCACAAGCGTGACCAGCGAAACCGCTCATTGATCGTCAGAAGGCGTTTAAAGGGCAGGTGGTGCCAGAATTTGTATATGAGAAACGGGGCAATAAAGGCAGGCAGAAAACTGACCCAGAGAAATATACTATCCGCATACCCACTTCGCGGAAAATCGGGATTGACGTCAATCTGCCAATCTAATGGAAATATGAAATCTATCAGCAGAAGAGGAATTGTTCCGACGATAATCAGAAGGATTAGAAAGATTGTCCCCATGAGCCAATGCACCCATTGGAGTTGGGTGTTACTCTCTGGAAAATCTAGAAAATAGGATTGGCTTTCGGTGGGTTTATCCGAAAGTCGTTTGTCCATGTCAAAATTATCCGATGCCTCCTTCATGAGGCGTCAGAATTCTAAGGTTAGAGAATAATGCAAATTATGGATGCGAGGCTCTAGCGCGGAGCCAGAACCATCGTCATCATACGGCCTTCGGTTTTCGGTTCGAATTCAACCTTGGCGGTTTCTTCGAAGTCTTCTTTGACGCGGGCGAGCAAATCCATGCCGCGATCCATATGCGCCATTTCACGGCCACGGAAACGCACAGTCACTTTGACTTTGTCTCCACGGTCAAAGAATTTGGTCATAGCTTTGGTTTTGACTTGGTAATCATGCGTATCGATGTTCGGACGCATTTTGATTTCTTTCAAAGTCTGCGTACGCTGATTTTTGCGGTTAGCCGCTTTCTTCTTCTGATTTTCGAATCGTAATTTCCCGTAGTCCAGAATCTTGGTCACCGGCGTTTCGCCGGGGGCAACTTCTACCAGGTCAAGACCGGCGGCAGAGGCAGCAGCAAGGGCTTCTTCGAGAGAGACCACGCCACGTTTTTCTCCCTCTTCCGTGATGAGGAGGACATTTGGGGATGTAATATCCCGATTTGTACGCGGACCTTTGGGCTTTTTAGCCGGGGCTGCGGCGAGGGGGCGTCTAGCGATGCGAAATTCTCCTAAAATTGTTTTCGATAGTCGTGATATGGCGTTTTATGGAAGAATTTTCAAGGGTTAAGGCGAGGCCTATCAACGCTTTTTCGCCCCTGAAAGTGTCTCATAGACTTGCAATGTTTGGATCTGCAGTGATTTTTTTGAAAAATAACGCGCTATGCGGGAGCGGGCTCTACCGCCATCATAGGACGGCCAAGCCATAGCTTTGCGCAGGGCTTTGGCCATGGCATGAGAGTCGCCCATGGGAACCAAAAGTCCTGTTTTCCCGTCATCCAGAGTTTCCAATGCGCCGCCAAGCGCCGTGGCCACCACTGGTCGTCCCATGGCTTGCGCTTCGGCGGCAACCCTGCCGAACGCTTCAGGTTCATTCGAAGCGCTTAAAACCACATCAGCCGATTTTATAATTAGCGGCATATCGGTTCTGTGTCCGGCAAAGATAACGCGGTCAGTCAGGCCTAAGGACTCTATCTTGCTCTCTACCTCTTTCACATAATCATTGCGGCCCTGTGCGTCCCCAACAAAAATGAGGCGGCAGAAATCTGGCAATTCAACCAGAGCGTCGAGCGCGTCGAGCTGACCTTTCCACCGCGTTAAACGTCCCGGTAGAACGATGAGCTTGTCTCTCTCATTACCCCATTTCTCTCTCTGCTCTATCACGGCGTCATGGCTGACTTTCGCTGGGTCAAAAACGGCCATATCGACACCGCGGTGAATGACTTTAACGGTGCGCTTCTTGGTGCTGTGGGTTTGCAGAATATGATTATGCGTGAACTCTGAATTAGCAATGATGATATCGCCCTTGGCCATGACCGAGTTGTAAAACCGTTTGAGTGATGATTTGGCATTATAGATGCCGTGATAAGTCGTCACAAAAGGCGTGCGCGTCAGCTTGCACGCCAGATAGGCTGGCCAAGCCGGCGCGCGGGAGCGGGCATGGACGATGTTAATGCTATGCGCTTTGATGAGTTTGCGTATGAGAAAGACACGCGGGAGAAGCGTGAGGATATTTTTACTGCCAATAGGCGACGTGTGAAGATGACCGCCTAGCGCGCTGATTTCGGGGCCCATCCGCCCCCCTGCGGACAGAATATGCGCCGCATATCCTTTATCCCGCAGCGCTTCGGTGATTTCCACAGTCGTCCGCTCGACACCCCCCGCATTCAATTCGGGAAGTATTTGCAGAACACGCAATACGGCTTTACCCGCCGCGCCTTCACTCTTATTCAAAACAGACTCATTCATCGCGGATAGTAGTAAAGGGAAAACATGACGGACGCACCTGCCTTTTTGAAACAACCCCCCGCCTTTTTAAATCAGCCTAATGGCATGCGTTTGGCCTATCGTCAGGTCAAAGGCGATGGCCCGACCGTGATTTGGTGCGGCGGATTGAAATCTGATATGTTGGGATCGAAGGCCGAGTTTTTGGCGCAGTGGGCGCAACAGAACAAACGTGATTATATCCGATTTGATTATTTCGGTCATGGCGAAAGTGACGGCGACTTTACGGACGGGACCATCTCTCAATGGGCGGCTGATATTCTCACCATCATCGACACTCTATGCGACGGCAAAGCTATCCTGATTGGCTCCTCTATGGGTGGCTGGGCTAGCCTTTTGGCCGCTATTGACCGTAAAGACCGTGTCGCGGCCATGGTTCTGATAAACCCTGCGCCTGATTTCACCGAAAAACTCACACGCGCTAAATGGGGAGAGGCTGAAGAGAAAGCCTTGGCTGAGCAGGGTGTTGTTTACGAGCCCTCAGGCTATGACGAACCATATGCTTATTCCAAAGTGCTAATGGAAGACGGCAAAGCGCGTCAAATATTAGACGCGCCAATTGCCTTATCCTGCCCCATCCGTATTTTGCAAGGCGCGGAGGATTCTGTTGTGCCGCCTGACCATAGCCGTTTGATTATTGACGCAGTGCAGAGCGAGGACGTGACCTATATTTTGGTCAAAGGCGGGGATCACAGCCTCTCAAGAGAGCAGGATTTAAAATTGTTGGCGGAAAATCTCGAAAGCTTTTTTTAGAGGGTTTGTTCTTTCAACGGCTTGCGCTCAACACTCTGAGGCTAAGCCTTGTCGGCGCGACTTGTCGGCGATACACCGCCGCTATGATTGTCCCGCTTGATAAACGTCCGCCTTCCGGCCCGTATTCCGGTATGACAGCGCGGTCGGCTAAGCGGTTTTTGACCGAACAATTTCGTGCGTCTGGGGTAGCGTCTGCGGAAATCGACGCGCAGGACTTCGTGATGGAGGTGACGGGCTTTAGTTTAACGGATTTCGTTTTGCGCGGAACAGAGCCTCTAACGCCTAACCAGTATAACACATTGAAAGCCTATGCCGAACGACGTTTGGCGGGAGAGCCAGTTGACGCCATTTTGGGGTGGCGAGAATTTTATGGGCGGCGGTTTTCAATAAATGCTGATGTCCTATCCCCACGCGGCGATACGGAAACACTTATCCGAGAATGCCTCGCGGCTCTAAAAGGCAAATCAACGCCCTCAATTTTGGATATGGGAACGGGGTCCGGCGCGATACTGATTACGCTTCTTGCCGAAATTCCAGATGCATTAGGCCTGGGTACGGATATTTCGAACAAAGCGCTGGATATAGCCCAATCAAATGCAGAGCGGCTGAGTGTGTCTGGCAGAGCACGTTTTCTAACCAGCGATTGGTTTGAAGTCGTTTCAGGACAATTTGACCTCATCGTGTCAAATCCGCCTTATATTACAACTGATGCTATGAAATCATTGGAGGGAGAAGTCCTCGACTATGATCCGGAGCTGTCTTTGCATGGCGGAGACGATGGTCTGGACGCTTACCGCCTCATTTTAAAAACAGCCAAAGCGTTTTTGAAAGATGACGGTGCACTTTGGGTGGAGATCGGGTTTGATCAAGGCGAGTCGGTCAAAACATTATATTTACAAAATGGATTTACCGATGTGCGCGTTGTAAAAGACTTGGGCGGCAATGACCGATGCGTTGGTACGGTGCCGCTATAACCCTCAGACTATTTTAACGCTTTACCAAATTTACAAGAAAAAAAGCTTTGCGATAGCCACGGGGTTTGCTACGTAAGGCTACAGGCGTTGAACGACGAGTCGGAAAGCCGACAAACCGTCCGCCCTAAGGCCCCAATTGCTGTGAGACACCCTTTCAGAGGGACGTTTTGTGCGGGCGGAGCACAAGCACTATCCGTATAGGACAAGATAATGAAGCGTCAGCGCGGTCGTAATCGTAATAATAATCGAAGTAACAATAACAACAGCAATCGGTCCCTAGATAGTAATGGGCCGGATGTTAAGGTACGTGGCACGGCCAGCACGATTTATGAGAAATACACGACCTTAGCACGTGATGCGGCCAGTTCTGGTAACCGCGTTAAGGCAGAAAGCTATCGTCAACATGCCGAGCATTATTTGCGGTTGATGAATGCACAAGAAGCAGCGAAGCAGGAAGCCCGCGAAAAAGCAGAAGCCGAACGGGCTGCTCGCGGTGAGCAAGATAGCTCCGATGATGAAAATGATAATCGCCGCAATAATAATCGCGGTCGCCAAAACAATCGTCGTCACCAAAATTCAGACCAAAATGCTGAAAGTTCATCTGGGTCAAATGAGTCTAAAACACCTGAAGGTCTCGAAGAAGTTACCCCCAAAGCGGACGAGCCCAAAGTTAAAAAGGTCAAAAAGGCTAAGGCCTCTGACGATGATGGTGAAGAAAGACCGAAGCGCCGCCGTAAAGCGCCGCCTCGTAAATCAGATGTAGAGCCTGCCGAAGCGGCGGAGTAACCCTGACTTTTCAGACATTATTTAAACAGCCGGCTCTTGGGCCGGTTTTTTATTGGATGCTTCATCTAAGCTTTTCAAAAACCGGTTGTGAATTTTTTTGAGACCTTACCTTGAAGGTAAGGAATAAAATCCTACCTCTTGTCCAGAACAAGACAGTCATGTCTGATAGAGTTTATTGAGGTGAAACATGGATATTCAAGCCTATACCCAACGGGGTCGGACTGTGATTCAAACGGCCCAGACGGAAGCGCTGACGCGCGATCATCAACAATTGACGCCTTTGCATATCTTTTATGGCCTGATGCAGGAGCAAGGCAGTTTGCCCAAAAACCTGTTGCAAATGGCCAGCGGCAATGTCGCGAAAATAGACAGCGCGCTCGAAGCAGCACTGAAAAAGCTGCCTGAAGTACAGGGCGGAGCGGGTCTGTCTTTGAGCAAAGACAGCAGTAAGGTTTTTGCCAATGCTGAAAAATCAGCTAAGGTCGCAGGCGACGCTTTTGTCACAATAGAGCGCCTATTATTGGCGACCGTTTTAAACGCTGATAAGGCGTTAAAAGATGTATTAAGCGCGGGAAATATCGAGGCGACGAATTTGCAGGAGGCCATTAAATCCGTGCGGAAAGATGACAAGCCTGTGACCTCAGATACAGCCGAGGACCAATATGATGCGCTGTCAAAATATGCGCGTGACCTGACGCAAGCTTCGCGTGATGGGAAGCTTGACCCCGTTATTGGCCGCGATGAGGAAATTCGCCGTACCATGCAAGTGCTGTCACGGCGGTCGAAGAATAATCCGCTCTTAATCGGTGAACCGGGCGTGGGTAAAACCGCGATTGCCGAAGGGTTGGCCAATCGTATTGTCTCCGGTGATGTGCCTGAATCCATTCGGGATAAGCGGCTCTTGGCGCTTGATATGGGCGCGCTTATCGCAGGGGCGAAATATCGCGGCGAGTTTGAGGAACGCCTGAAAGCCGTATTGAAAGAAGTTGAGTCCGCCAATGGCGAAATTATTCTCTTCATTGATGAAATCCATACGCTCGTGGGGGCAGGAAAAGGCGACGGGGCAATGGATGCCGCCAACCTCTTGAAGCCGGCCTTGGCCCGCGGTGAACTCCATTGTGTCGGCGCGACCACACTTGATGAATACCGCAAACATTTGGAAAAAGACGCCGCTTTAGCCCGGCGCTTCCTCACAGTCTTTGTGACGGAACCGACCGTTGAAGATACGGTGTCTATCCTTCGCGGGCTGAAAGAAAAATATGAAGTCCATCACGGCATTCGTATTTCTGACTCCGCTATTGTCTCCGCTGCGCAGCTTTCCCACCGTTATATTACGGATCGGTTTTTGCCGGATAAAGCGATTGATTTGATGGACGAGGCGGCGTCTCGTTTACGCATGCAGGTGGACAGCAAACCCGAAGCTTTGGATGAAATTGACCGTCGTTTGGTTCAATTGAGAATTGAAGTCGAGGCTTTGAAGAAGGAGAAAGATAGGGCGTCTAAAGAGCGGCTCAAAAAACGCGGCGACGAAATCAAAGAGCTTCAAGCGCAATCCGAAGATATGACCCGCGCATGGGAAGCAGAAAAATCAAAACTCGCTTCAGCAACAGATGTCAAAGAACATCTCGAGCAAGCGCGTTTTGAATTGCAAGACGCGGTGCGCCGCGGGGACTATGAAACTGCAGGACGCCTACAACACGAAGACATCCCCGAACTTGAAGAGAAGGCGAAAAGGCTCGATGAGCAAAATGACGAAACGGCGTCATTGGCCTCTGAAACCGTAACAGCGGAAACGATTGCCGCCGTTGTGTCGCGCTGGACAGGCGTGCCTGTTGAGAAAATGCTCGAAGGGGAACGTGAAAAACTTCTCGCTATGGAAGATGTTTTGGGTAAGCGCGTTGTCGGTCAGGAAAAAGCCGTTGAGGCGGTGTCCGATGCTGTGCGCCGCGCGCGGGCAGGGCTGCGAGACCCTGCGCGGCCGATTGGTAGCTTTATGTTTTTGGGCCCAACGGGTGTTGGTAAAACTGAGCTGACCAAAGCTCTGGCAGAGTTCATGTTTGACGATAACCAAGCGATTACGCGTATGGATATGTCCGAATATATGGAAAAACATTCGGTGGCCCGCCTTATCGGCGCGCCGCCCGGCTATGTCGGCTATGATGAAGGCGGGGCTTTGACCGAAGCTATTCGGCGCCGCCCTTATCAAGTCGTTCTGTTCGATGAGGTCGAAAAAGCGCATCCCGATGTATTCAATATCTTGCTCCAAGTTTTGGATGACGGACGCCTCACAGATGGCCAAGGGCGCACAGTGGATTTCCGGAATGCACTTATTATCATGACGTCCAACATAGGGGCGCAGCATTTGCTGAATTTGGCTGATGGCGACAATGTGAATGCGGCGCGTGTTGGCGTAATGGCTGAGGTCAACGCGCATTTCCGCCCTGAATTCCTAAACCGTCTTGACGAAATTCTTTTATTTGAACGTTTAAAGCCTGAGCATATGGGCGCGATTGTCGATATTCAGATTAAGCGTTTGCAAGGCTGGTTAAAAGATAAGTCCATTGTCTTGGAATTATCTGAGAGTGCACGGGAGTGGTTGGGCAAGAAGGGGTATGATCCGTCCTATGGCGCGCGTCCTCTGAAACGCGTTATTCAGAAATCAGTTCAGGATGAATTGGCGCGCGAGCTTTTGGGGGGCCGTATTGCCGATGGCGATATAATCAAAGTGGATGAAGCTGGCGGCAAAATTCGAATTTCTCGACAATAGATACTGGCCACATCTCAAATAAAAAAGCCCGCTGATTTAGCGGGCTTTCTATTTGATAGGGGAGTCGGCTTTTTAATTAAGTTTTCTTCGGCCCAGGCTTCTTACGCGGCGTACCGTCTTTTTTCAAAAGATTGCCGTCCTTATCGCGCGGCGCTTTTGTGCCGGGTTTTGGTCCCCGTTTTTTTGGAGCCGCTGACTTGGTTGTTGTCTTTTTGACCGCTGCCGTCTTTGCGGGTGCTTTTTTGGCGGCCGTTTTCTTTGCGGTTGTGGTTTTGGACTTCGACGATGAAGAAGCGGCTGTCTTCGTTGCCGAAGTTTTCTTCGTCGCCTTAGCTTTTGATGTCGCAGTAGGTGTCGGTTTCGCGGAAGACGTTGAAGGCTTGCTTTTGTCCATACTGCCTTTGACATTGTCGACTGAGGACTTGGTGCGGTCTGCGGCTGTCTGCGTTAATTCCCGCGCACGTTTGGAGGCGGCCTCAGCTGCCTTTTTGGTTTCCCCTATAATATCGACATCCGCTGTTTCGGACTTGCCACCATCGGGGGACAAATTGTCATTGATGCGGAAGATTGCCACGGCAATCTCACTGACTAAGCGGATGATGACCAATGCGAAGAGAATGGTGACCAAGAACTGGACGATATTGACTATTGTCGCAAGAATTCCAAGCTTGATTGATGCAAGTGCCGTTGAGAAAAAATCAAGTCCCCAAGTGATGAGGGCTAACCAAAAGAAAGGGATAACCAATTTTTCTTTCATAAGTTTGTCAAAAGAGAAAAAGAAATCGAATAGATTTTTCACAGTTATAATCCTTAAACGGTGTTATGTCATTTCGCGCTTTTGTAGCGTTTTATTTTTTAGACACAAGGCATCGCTTTAACAACGAATGCCGCGATAAATTAATTTTCAAGCTCAGGCGCTTCAACAGATAAAACTGTTTCAGTTGGTTGATTTGTAATGACCTCTGACTGCGCTTTTAGGGCATCGATTTCTGCGCGGCGCTCTGCGAATGTCGGCATTTCGGATTTCGCAAGCGGTTTACCAGCAAGTTGAGACAGGCGGCGAGGGTTGATTTTTTTGCCATTGTGAATGACTTCATAATGAAGATGCGGCCCTGTCGAGCGCCCTGTCGTCCCGACATACCCAATGACTTGATCTTGTTTGACATAGGCTCCGGCTCTCACGCCGCGAGCGAACCCCTTCAAATGCGCATAGGCAGTTTTATACCCGTCTGTGTGGCGAATGCGTATATAGTTTCCGAAACTGCCAAAACGATTGGCGCGTTCAACCGTGCCTGAACCGGCAGCAAGAATGGGCGTGCCGCGCGGCGCAGCGAAATCGACCCCTGCATGCATCTTGCGATAGCCTAAAATAGGATGTTTACGGCGACCAAAGCTCGAAGACAGACGCGCGCCGTTGATCGGCGTCGCGCGCAATTTACGTTTCGCGGTCTTCCCGTCTTTATCATAAAAATTCTCACGCCCTTTTTGAGTGGTGTAGAGATAATATTCCGATGTTTTCCCGCGCGGCGAAAAACTGGTGAATAAGAGGTCGCCGGATTTAATAATCTTGCCATTACGGTCGCGGGCGACTTCGAAGAACATTTCAAAGGCGTCGCCCGGTTGAATATCGCGTTGGAAATCGACAGAATATTCATAGATATTTGCAAATTGCACAACGACGCGGTCCGGGGCCCCCAAGCGGGTGGCATCTACGTACAAAGAGTTTTCGATCACTGATTGGACAGAAACTGTCTCATAATTGAATTCCGATGCTATATCGCGAGCGGTAAACTCCTCGCCTTTGCGTTCAACGAAAACCGTTTTTTCAACAGAGGGACGGAAGGTCAGATGCTCAAGAGTGTCGTCTTTGAAATACAAGTCAAAGGTTTGACCAACACGGAGGTTGCGGGGTTTATAAACCTCGGCAAAAGCTTGCGTAACGCGATAGGCCTCAGGCCCGCTTAAACCGTTTTTTTGCAAAAGAGGTCCAAGGCTATCGCCGGATTGAATACTGAGCTGTTTGTGTGTGACTTGGCCGTCGAAAAGGCTGTCATCCAGCGCCATATCATAGCGGGATAAATCAACACTCGGGATGGCAAGGCTTTTTGCAATCTCAATAGGGGCTTCGGCTTCTGAATTGCCATTGGGGAAGGTAATAGCGATGACGAGCGCGGCAACCGCTACAGCGCCGAGAAATTTCCAGCGATTGCGACGCGGAATGGCGGTGTTTGAATAGTCTTTATAGGCTTTCGCTCTGATCATAAGACCAGACTTCGCCGCCTCTAAAGCGGAACTCTTTGGGGGAATAGGGTCATATCGAGGGATATCAGCGCCAGACATAATTTACCTTATGCATATTTTTTTCGGTGAATGCCAATAAAAGACTCACAATTGAAGAATAGCGACACTAATGATTATGGCCCACCGCCTTACAATGTCTCTTCACCCCTAATTAATTCTTAAGTTTCACTGAGCTTAGCGAATTCCTCTGAGGTTTTATCGTTAAAAAACGGTCAGGGCTGTAATTCTATTTCATCCTGCCTAAGATTCATCCTATAAACTCTTATGTCATCCAAACGACAGACCAATAAAATTGCTGTCAGCGAGACCTCTCTCAAGGACCCCGCAGCCATCAAAACAAAGCCCGCTAAGGCCCGTCGTTCTTTTGGGAAGACTTTTCTTGTCGTCCTATTCGTATTGTTGGCTCTGATTGTTTTGGCGCTCGGCATTATCTGGCTTAACCGATATAACTTTGCCGAAACCTACGCCAAGAACGTGTTTCGCGAACAGGGTATAGAGGCAGAGCTGTCTATTGAGACGATGACGCGAGACGGGGTCGTTATTAAAAACGCGTCTCTCACCTATCAAAATGAAACCGCGCCCTTCTTTACAGTTAAGCGTCTGGAGGCGGATTATATTCTAAAAGAAGCTATGGAAGGCCGGATGAAACGCCTCCGTTTTGTGGAGCCAAAGGCCAATCTCACCCTAGATGAAAAATTTCAAATCATTGATGGCTGGATGCCGCCGAGCAGTCAGAAAGGCGGGCAGGGGTTTACGATTCCAATGCAAGGAATTTTCATCGAGGACGGGGATTTCAAGGTTACAACGCCTTACGGCTCTCCGGAAATGGCTTTAACGGCAGAGATATTCGAAACGGATCAGTTTGCGGGTGAATTGATATTTCAGCCGACTGAATTCAATTATGAAGCTTGGCAAGGCATGGGCAGCGCCCGTTTGAATTTATCTGTAACCGGGCATCAAAAAACAGTGGATGCGCTGATGCAACTGGACCGCCTGAGCGGGCAGTCTTTGGCCGTGCTAGACGCCACCCTGTCTGCAAAAGGCATAGTTGACGTCGATACGACGCTTCCAATTGATGTGGCGTCTTTGGACATGCAGTTTGATGGCGAGGTAAACGGGCGGGCCAAGACGGTAGACACGTCGGTGTTTAAGTTATCCCAAAGTAAATTTGATTGGGACGGGGGTTTTACCCGAAAAACGGGCGAGCGTTTCCCGCTGCGTTTTGCCGGAGATTTGGACCTGGCGACCGATAAATTTCAATTATCTACCAAACAACGCGCCCGCGAAGTTGCTGAATTACTCAGCCTGTCTGAGGCCTTTTCCAAGACACCGATTGCGCAACATTTTTCGCCCTCTTTGACGCGTGCTGTCGAAGGCTTTTTAAATGAGGCGTCAGTCGATGCAAAAGTACGCACAGAGTTTGATGGTGAGCGAGCAGTCGTGGCTTTCTCAGAGCCGCTGACCGTTAAAAATAAAAGTAACACACTGACCGTAAAGACGACTGACACCAAGGACGCGCCGCCCAAGCCTGTCTATGAATGGTCAGCCGATGATGAGCGCCTTTCTTTGTCTTTCGATGCAGAGATGAACAAGCCGGTTCCGCTCTCCCTCAGCCATGTCGTGATGAATGCGGCGTCTCCCAACGGGGTAGAGTTAAAGGGTGTTTTGGCTTTCAACGGCCGCGCCAAAACGGGCCAAGACTGGCGAGTTATATCCGAAGGCGAGCCGGGACGACTAGGTCCCTTTCTGGCCGTCATTGATTACGCGGTATCGACGCAGGAGCGCGTTTTGAATGTTGAGACGAAAATTGATTATGATGGCCGGCTGCCCGTGGGTGTGGTTGAGGGCTTAAAAACTCAGGGGAAAGCCACGGTTGTATTGGCGCCGCCGGGCCAAACAGGTTTGTCGCTGTCTTATAAACCGTCGCAACCCCTCATGACTGTAACAAAGTTGACCAATGAAACTGACTGGGTGTTTTCGGATGTGGCATTGTCTTTGCCCGATAGCCGCAAGGCTTTCGTTTCGCGCGGAGAGACTGCAGAGGTCGCCGCAGGTTTGATGGATGTGTCGCTTAAGGTCGGTCATAAAACGGATGGTCGCCAAATGACGATACAAGCCGGCGCCGTGACCGCGAGAGGCGATTTGTCATTTGCCGACTCTCGGCAAGTCTGGGATTTGGAATTAAAAGAGGCAGTGATGCTTTCTGACACCGTGCCCATGACGGGTACACGGGCCTATATTCCCGAAGGTCAATTGCAGGTTGATTATGCCTCTCCGAGTTTAAACTTTGATTTTAAAACGCCGTCTCTCAATGTTGAATTACCCACGGGCCGCGCACAGGGCGTCAGTTTAAGTGCCAAGGGGACGCCGGAGACATTTTCCGTCTCGCATAGCGACGGCGTATTTGAAACGGACCGTGCCGATATTCCGAAATGGCCTGTATCGGGCGAAATCTCCTATGACAATGAGGCGTTCAAGGGAGAGGCCCGCATTCGGCTGCCCAAAACGGATAATGTGGAAGCGGTTGTTGCTTATGAATATGGCGATGAGGCGGGCCGCGCTGAAATCACATTGGAAAGCTTGGTCTTCAAACCGGGACGTCTACAGCCGCAGGATTTCTTTCCGGCTTTGACGGGTAAAATTACATCTGTGGACGGCGCGGTGTCAGCGGATTTATTCGTTGAATATGCCAAGGGTGATATACAAAATTCCGGTGGTGTTGTGCGTTTGGTGGATATGAATTTCAGTACGGCCCCAGGGCCAGTGAAAACGCTTAATTCGGATATCGCGCTCAATTCTCTGTTTCCGCCCCAGACAACCGGCGTGCAAAGCCTGACATTGGAGGAATTCAATCCCGGCATCCCCCTACGAAATGGCGCGGTAAAGTATGAGCTTTTATCCGACAATATTCGTATCTCAGAGGCGCGCTGGCCTTTGGGCGAAGGCGCATTCACGCTTGACCCTTTTTCGTGGCAATATGGAGCCTTAGAAAACCGTGTTATTATGCGTATGCAGCAGATTCCCGTCGATACGCTTTTAAAGACGGTCGGGAATGAGAAAATTCAGGCGACGGGAACCGTCTATGGGGAATTCCCTATTGTTGTTCAGGGCATTAAAGTGACGGTTGATAAGGGTTTTATCGAAGCCAAAGATGGCGGTATTATTCGGTATAGCCCTGATGAAGGTACTGCGGTGACCTATTCGCAGGAAGAAGCGCTCGATATTATTCGCCGCCAAGATACGGCGCAATATAGAAGCCTCGCGCGAGACGCTCTGCGTGAATTTAAATATCGAGAATTGCGCCTGTCAATTGACGGCCCGCTAGACGGAGATGTGGAACTCGGCGTTATCTTTGACGGCACGAACGAAAAAGTGCTGAACGGGCAGCCTTTTGAATTTGATATCGATGTGCAGGGGGAATTGTTCAATATTCTGCGCAGCTTCAATTCCAATGCGCAAATCAAGTCAGAAATTCTACGGCAATCTCGCGAGAATGCAGGAACGCGCTAAAGCGTAGGATATTTATTTCTGCTTATCCTGGCCCTGATGTGTTGGGGCCGCGTGTGCCTACGACGCGATCACCGACATAAGGGTTATCTGCCCGTTCGCCGCCAAACGTCCCCATCGGCCCATGACCTGGCACAAACCGCATATCCCCGCCGAGCGGCCAGAGCTTTGATGTGATACTATTGATAAGCTGGTCATGATTGCCTTTGGGGAAATCTGTGCGCCCAATAGAGCCGCGAAACAGCACATCACCAACAAACGCGATTTTCATCGCCTGATTATATATCACAACATGCCCCGGTGTATGTCCGGGTGTGTGAACGACATTGAATGTCACGCCGCTCAGCTCTAATGCGTCCCCGTCATTTAAATAGCGGTCGGGCACAACGCTTTTACCCATGCCGGGGTGACCATATTGCGTCCATTGATCGGTGATACCGTCCATCCAGAACTGGTCATCTTTATGCGGGCCGATGACTTCAACGCCGAAATCCTCGCGTAGCTCATCTGCCGCGCCAGCATGATCTAAATGCCCATGGGTCAGCCACATTTCCTTGAGCGTAATGTCCATATCTTTGAGGATTTGTTTCAGCTTTGGCGCTTCGCCGCCCGGATCAATCAGCACGCCCTCTTTGGTGTCCACATCATAGAGAAGGGAACAGTTTTGCGCGAAAGGCGTGACGGGTAAAAGTTTCAGATCAAGCTGGGCCATGAACGCTATGTGAACAGTCGGGGGCTGTGGGTCAAGTAGGCGGCAGAATTCAGCACAGGTTCACGATTGCGCCGTTAGTAGAGAGTCAGGGTCATTGATCCTCTCTCTTTCAAACTTTTCCCTGTCGGCCTCCCGGCAGGGTTTTTTTGTGCGCTTTTCTTCGGTTAACACGCTTTGCGTTAACTCTTCTCCATAGTCATCAATATGAAGGTTCTGTCATGTTTTAGACATATTGGGGATAGGAAGGGGGCGGTATAAACCGTTATTCCCTTCGAACTGGCGGTGCAATTTGCACCGCCCTTTTTTTTAGGAAATTGCCGTTTGAATTAAGCGGCTTTTGAAACTTCGCCGTGTTTCAGATAGTTGAGCATTGTGTCAGCGTCAGAGACTTCAAACGGGTCAGTCGGGCAGTCATCACCAAAGCTGTCTTCGATGAACATCTGCTCAATTTTTCCGTCATTGACGAGCATAGAATAACGCCAGCTGCGCATACCGAAGCCCAGATTGTCTTTTTTCACGAGCATGCCCATTTTGCGGGTAAACTCACCGGATCCGTCTGGAAGGAGGAAGATATTCTTATTACCCTGATCCAGACCCCATTTATACATGACGAAAGCATCATTGACGGAAACGCAAACGATGGCGTCTACGCCCTCGGCTTGGAATTCTGCATAAAGCTCATCATAGCGCGGTAAGTGAGAAGAAGAGCAAGTCGGCGTGAATGCGCCCGGTAGAGAGAAGACAACTACTTTCTTACCTGCAAAATAGTCTGCGGTGTTTAGGTCTTGCCACTCAAACGGGTTTGGCCCTTCGATGGCGTCATTGCGGACGCGTGTTTTTAGTGTGACGTTTGGAACAGTATTGCGCATTGTTTATCCTTAGATTCTCTGCGAGGTTGGTAAATTTCGCGCGACATATAGGGCTATGTAGAAGAGGTTCAACCCCTCATTTTATGAATTTTTAAATCCATAAAGTGAGGGGTAAAAAATGCACCGAAATAAGAAAAATTTCGAGAAAATCGCCTGAATTTCAGGCAGGGTTAAGCGAGCATATCTTTCACAGCGGCAACGAAATTTCCTCTTGCGACGGTTTCTTGTGCTGGACGGCTGGATTTCCACTCTTCATTGGATTCGATGGCTTTGGCGGCCTTCGCCCCTTCATAGAGATCCTTGAGCGTCACTTCGCCTTTTTCCAGCTCATTACTGCCGACAAGTACGGCGATTTGCGCGTTGCGGCGATCGGCATATTTCATCTGTTTGGTCACATTGCCCGAGCCGACGAAAACTTCGGCGCGAATGGCTGCCGCGCGTAATTCAGCCGCCATTTTGAAATATTCCCCCATCAGGGATTTATCGAAGGCGCAAATGACAACTGGCGGCTTCACGCTCTCTTCAATCGCGTTCATGCGCTCAAGCGCAGAGAGGAAACGCGACACGCCGAAGCTAAAACCCGTTGCAGGGACTTGCTGTCCGCGGAACCGCGAGACCAAATCATCATAACGCCCGCCGCCGCCAATAGAGCCAATGCGCACAGGACGGCCTTTGCGGTCACGAATATCCGCGAGGAGTTCAGCCTCAAAAACAGGGCCGGTATAATAGCCAAGGCCGCGCACGATAGAGGTATCAAAACTGACGCGGTCAGGACCAAAGCCTGTCGACGTCAATATGCTGTCAATCATCGCCAGTTCGGCGCAGCCCTCGCGCCCGCGCGTGGATTCGCCCACGAGCGTTTCCAGAGTGGCAATTGTTTTGCCGCGATCAGCATCCGACGCTGTTGTAAAGCCAAGCACGGCTTTGATACCTGCGCTATTTAATTTTGCGCCTTCAGTATAATCACCGCTGTCATCTTCGCGGCCCTCGCCGAGCAGGGCTTCGACCCCGTCTTCGCCGAGACGGTCCAGCTTATCAATCGCGCGCAGAACTTGCAGGCGTTGAATAGCGCCCGCATCCGTATTCGGTACACCGGAGCTTTCCAATATCCCGTCGAGGAGTTTGCGGTTATTTACCCGCACAGCATATTGCCCGTCTTTCAATCCGGCGGCGCGCATGACTTCGGCGGCCAGCATAATCATTTCGGCATCAGCGGCGGGGCCTGCTGCGCCAACTGAATCGGCATCACATTGGACGAATTCACGAAAGCGCCCGGGTCCGGGCTTCTCATTGCGGTAAACACTGCCGGCTTGGTAACGGCGGTAAGGCTTGGCAAGGCCGTCATAATTCTCGGCGACAAAACGCGCGAGCGGGGCGGTTAAATCATAGCGAAGCGAAAGCCATTGCTCATCATCATCCTGCAAGGCAAACACACCTGTATTGGGGCGGTCATCATCGGGGAGGAACTTCCCCAGCACATCGGCAAATTCAAAAGCGGGCGTCTGCAGGGGCTCAAAACCGTGCATGTCATAGACTGAAAAAGCCGCATCAATCAGCTTCCGCTCCGCCCGTAATAAATCCGAAGGCTTATCCTCAAATCCCCGCGGACGGCGGGCTTTGGGACGAAATGGTTTTTGCTTCTTGCTCATGAGGGCGCTTTAGCGGGAAGGGGCGAGAGAGTGAAGTGTTTTGTGTGTGGGCGTTTGTTTGAGAGCTGACGAGGCATTCGAGTCAAAACTGAAAATTTTCAATAGTTTGTCATCTAGCAGGTTTTTCAAAATCCAAGGATGTGATTTCCCGTATCTTTAAAGAGGCGAACGGTTCCATTTCTTGATACTGCGTTCGCGCTTGAACGCGGCGTCCCGAGTGTCATGCGACTCATGCCATACTTATCTGTGGCATTTAAATTTAGTGGTGAAGTCCGAGAGTTTGCCGTTTTATGCTCCCAGGAGCGGAAAGCAAAACGAAGGTAATCGTTCTCGATTATTTTTCTTGATGTTCCTGAAACATAACGGGTTTCAACAATCGTATCCCCGCATGTTCATCCTGTGTCATATTTATCCTGTTCTTCTGAACACAGGACAGGTGAGACGTCATTCACTGGTTC
>CAZMEN010000057.1:0-3948 GCA_964565335.1 uncultured Algimonas sp.
ATTCTCTGTAATGGAGGCGGCGGAATGAGTGTGACTCAGCGCATATATTTTGACCATAATGCGACGTCTCCGGCGCGGCCCGAAGTCATTGACGCCGTAAGTCAGGCCATGACTGTCGTCGGCAATGCCTCTGCGCCGCACGGCCATGGACGGGCGGCGCGCTCGCTCGTCTCTCAAGCTCGCGAAGCGATGGGTTTGGCGATGGGCGTTTGCGCGCAGGATATTCTTTTTACGGGTGGCGGGACAGAAGGCGCGAATACGGCGGTTCATTCGGCAGTGGACGGTGGATGTAAACGCTTGCTCATTTCCTCACTTGACCACCCTGCAACCTTGATGGCGGCGGAAGCGTCTGCCGCAGACGTTGAGATTATTCCGGCTCTGCGTTCGGGTGTGATAGATATCGCCTGGTTAAAAGCGCATTTAGAGAATTGGCAGAGTGAAGACGGACGTCCCTTTGTGTCCACCACAGCGGCCAATAGCGAAACGGGCGTTATTCAGCCGATTGAGGAGGTCGTTGACCTTGTACGCGACTATAACGGCCTTATCCATATTGATGCCGTGCAGGCCCTCGGGAAGTTTCACTTGACCGTGCAGCCTGATTTTATGTGCGTGTCCGCACATAAAATTGGCGGTCCGATGGGCATTGGCGCGCTTTACGTCGCGCCTGACGCGCCGTTTACACCTTTCATGCAGGGCGGAGGGCAGGAACGCCGCCGCCGCGCGGGGACGTTAAATGTCGCGGGCGCCGCAGGATTTCATGCTGCTTTGCAAGCCTCAAAAGGGTTGTCACACGTAGAGACTTTGCGAAATGAATTAGAGGCAGGTTTGAAAGCGATGGAACCAAATGTTGTCATTTTTGGGGAAGGTGAAAACCGCCTGCCCAATACGAGTTTTTTTGCCGTGCCTGATGCGGCGAATAACACGTTGATGATGAACCTCGACCTTCAAGGCGTGTCCGTCAGCACGGGCATGGCTTGTTCATCGGGCAAGGTTGGGGCGAGCCGCGCCGTCACCGCAATGCGGCGCAGTGACGAAGCCCCAAAAGGCGCTCTCCGTGTTAGCCTCGGTTATAATTCGACACAAGACGATGTGAAAGGCTTCCTCAAAGCTTGGTCTACAATCAGAAAACACAAACAGAAGGCGGCATAAATATGACTGAGACAGTTACAATGTATCGACCTGTTGGAAGAAACGAGTTGGCTTTGATAGAAAAAAGCGGTTTTACCGCTTACCCGCCGCGCCTGCCTGAACAACCGATTTTTTATCCTGTTTTGAACGAGGCCTACGCACGGCAAATTGCCAAAGATTGGAACTCTCGAATTAACACTGACAAAGAAGGCTATGTTACGCGGTTCAACGTCAAAAAGGCCACCGCGGATAAATATCAGCCCGAAATTGTGGGCGGCAAGCAACACGCTGAAATATGGGTTCCAGCAGAGGAATTAGAAGCCTTCAATGCAAGTCTGGTCGGTAAGATCGAAGTAATCGCCAAATACGCACATGATGAATTGGTATGGGAAGAATGACTGAAACTGTGAAAGTAAAAGACTCCATCGAACAGTCCACCGTTGACGGTGTGCGCTCGCTTGAGGCTGATAAATACAAATATGGGTTTGATTCCGATATCGAGCAGGAATTTGCGCCCAAAGGCCTGAACGAAGATATTGTGCGCTTTATCTCGGCCAAAAAGGACGAGCCAGAATGGCTTTTAGAATGGCGTCTGGAAGCCTATCGCCGATGGCTAGAGTTGGAAGAGCCAGAATGGGCTATGGTCGATTATCCGAAAATCGACTTTCAGGATATGTATTACTATGCCTCGCCCGTTAAGAAGAAAGAGCTGAACTCATTGGATGAGGTCGACCCTGAAATTCTCGAAGTGTATAATAAACTCGGCATTTCTTTGAAGGAACAAGAAGTCCTCGCGGGGGTAAAAGGCGCGCCTAAAGTGGCCGTTGACGCTGTATTCGACTCAGTCTCCGTCGTGACAACGTTTAAGGCCGAACTCGCCAAGGACGGTGTGATTTTCTGTTCGTTCTCGGAAGCGGTGAAAGAGCATCCTGAGCTCGTTAAAAAATATATGGGTTCCGTCGTGCCTGTGACGGATAATTACTATGCCACGCTCAACAATGCGGTTTTTTCCGATGGGTCCTTCGTTTACATCCCGCCGGGTGTGAGATGTCCGATGGAGTTGTCCACCTATTTCCGCATGAACGCGCAAGGCACAGGCCAATTCGAGCGCACGCTTATCATCGCTGATAAAGGCTCTTATGTGTCTTATCTCGAAGGCTGTACCGCGCCAATGCGAGATGAAAACCAGCTTCATGCCGCTATTGTTGAAATCATCGTCCACGAAGACGCCGAAGTAAAATACTCTACTGTGCAAAATTGGTGGCCGGGCGATAGCGAAGGCAAGGGCGGGGTTTATAATTTCGTGACCAAACGCGCCGATTGCCGCGGCGACAATTCTAAAGTCTCTTGGACGCAGGTCGAAACAGGCTCTGCCGTCACATGGAAATATCCGAGCTGTATTTTGCGCGGCGATAATTCCCAAGGCGAGTTTTATTCCATCGCCATTACCAATGGTTATCAGCAAGCCGATACAGGTACCAAGATGATTCATCTGGGTAAGAACACAAAATCGCGTGTTATCTCTAAAGGCATCAGTGCGGGGCGCTCCAATTCTACCTATCGCGGTCTCGTCACAGCGCACCGTAAGGCCGAAGGCGCGCGGAATTTCACGCAATGCGACTCTCTCCTGATCGGAGACCAATGCGGCGCGCATACCGTACCTTATGTTGAGAGTAATACACCAAGCGCGCAGTTTGAGCATGAAGCGACGACATCGAAACTCTCTGATGATCAGCTCTTTTATTGTCGCCAGCGCGGCCTCTCTGAAGAAGACGCTGTGGCGCTCCTCGTCAATGGCTTCTGCCGTGATGTGTTGCAGGAATTGCCAATGGAATTCGCGGTCGAAGCGCAAAAGCTTGTGGCCATCTCGCTCGAAGGGTCTGTCGGCTAGTGTTCTTTAACGCTCCAAATACAAAGAAAAATCGTATCGCCGCGATTGTGGCGATCATGCTCGGTTTGGGCGCTGGTTTTTACTTCGCCATCTCTAGCGATAGGGATGAAGCGAAAGAGATTGTCAGTGAAATATCGCAGCCAGATGAGGCTTCTATCTCGAACTCACCGTCCACGCCAACACCGCCGCCGTCCCTACGTCTCGAAGATATTGATTTTGGCAGTTATTCCCACGAGCTCGCTCGGTTTACGGGATTGTCCGAGGGCCAATCACGGATTGAGGCGATTGATAATGTCAGGCTCTATTTTGCCCCTGAAGAAGGCGCGAATATTATCAATACCTCCCAATCGAGCTTTGACCGCGATGACGGCTCTGTGCTTATTTTCGGGGCGGCGGGTCTGCCCGATGACTCGGTGAAAGCGCAAGAAATTTACCTCATTTTAACAGGGCCAAGGGGCGACCAAAAACTGGCCGCTTACGGTATGAAAATTAAATGCCATCGCGGCGCAAACACAACAGAGTGGCAGAGCACAGTCTGCCCATAAGGAGGCCATCATGGCGAAAAAACCAGACGCAAAACGTAAATTTATCCAACTCTCTGAAGGCGAGCTAAACTACGCCATGTCCCGCGCCGTGGTGCAGGGTGACTGGTGCTTTGTCTCGGGTACGATGGGCTATGATTATAACAAACAGGAACTGCCTGAGTCCGCCGCGCAGCAAACCATGAATACATTCACAAATATCCGTCAGGCATTAGAGGCGGCAGGGTTTGAGCTCGGCCATACAATCCGCGTGCAATATACCGTTTCTGATCGCAAATATGTCAAAGAGTGCCTGCCGATTATCAAGAAGCATTTCGACAATATCCTGCCCGCCGCCAAAATGATCATCGCGGATATGGTTGACCCTGCCGGTAAGATCGAAATCGA
>CAZMEN010000057.1:3958-17796 GCA_964565335.1 uncultured Algimonas sp.
CGGCCCAAGATTGTGGCTGAGCTTAATGGGCAAGAATTTAAACTCGCCAAGATTAAAGGCGAGTATCCTTTCCATGCGCATGAGAATGAAGACGAAATGTTCTTTTGTTGGAAGGGGTCTTTCGTGCTCGAATACGAAACGGGCGAGAGCGTTGCTGTGGGGGAGGGCGAAGCGATTGTTGTGCCCAAAGGTGTTATCCACCGTCCCGTCGCCGAAGAAGAATGTCTGATTTTCCTCTTTGAGCCGAAAGATTTGAAGAATAACGGCACAGCTGAAGTAGACTCGAAATATGATGCGCCTATGGGAGAGTGGGTGTGATGGAGAACTTAGACTTATCTACCCTTGAGAGCAGGCCGTCTTGGTATGTCGTTAAATGGCTTAAAGTCTTATCTTTTGTTATTTTTGCATTTTCATTTTTAATGATCGCTTTGGGTTTGATAGCTGGCTATCTTTACATGTCTATCCCCGCCGAGGAGGAATCTGCGCTTGAGGCATTTTATGGAGCGGTTTCAGGGACTTTGGAAAATGCTGGATATTACGGTATATCCATTGGGTTCTACGCGCTTATCTTATGGCTTGTTTCACAAGGGGTTGACCGCATCGATCAACTTGTCTGGCTAAATGCCGATGAGACCGACCGTGCTTATCTCTATAATTCCAGAAAAAAGAAGAAAAATGCTAAAAATCAATAACTTAACCGCCAAGGTTGACGATGGTAACAAAACTATTCTTGAGGCTTTATCGCTCGAAGTTCCCGCGGGGGAAGTCCATGCGATTATGGGGCCGAATGGGGCGGGTAAATCGACGCTTTCTTATGTGTTGACCGGACGTGACGGCTATGACGTGACGGAGGGGACGGTCGAGCTTAACGGTAAAGACTTGTTGGATATGGAGCCTGAAGAACGCGCTTCTGAAGGGGTGTTTTTATCCTTCCAATACCCACTCGAAATTCCCGGCGTGCCGACCATGACCTTCCTTAAAACCGCACTGAACGCCCAACGCAAAGCCCGCGGCGAAAATGAGATGAAAGCTCCTGAATTTCTCAAAAAATCAAAAGCCCTTGCCAAAGAGCTGAAGATGAAACCTGATATGCTGAGACGACCACTCAATGTCGGGTTTTCCGGCGGGGAGAAAAAGCGCATGGAAATTTTCCAAATGATGATGCTCGAACCAAGCTTTATAGTCATGGACGAAACGGATTCAGGACTCGACGTGGATGCGCTACGTATTGTAGCGGACGGCGTGAATAAGCTGCGGAATCCAGATCGCGGTATGTTGATTATCACCCATTACCAGCGCCTTTTGGATTACATTGTCCCAGATAAAGTTCACGTTCTTTCAGGCGGTAAAATCGCAGCGAGCGGCGATGCCGACTTTGCTAAAAAACTCGAAGCGGAAGGCTATGACGCGTATGCCGCTTAATGTAGAAAACCTCCCCACACGCCGTGATGAGGCGTGGAAATGGACGGATGTTCGCAAGCAAGTAAAGGACGGCCAAAAAGGTCTGTCGGTATCAGGCTTGCCGAAATTCACTTTGCCGGACGGCGTGAGCGTCTCAGAGAGCGCGATAGATGATGTGGATACTGATAGCCCTATGGCGTCCCTTGCGCGCCGCTTTGGCGGACAAGTTTGGACAGTGGACGTACCTGCAGGCCTCTCGCCAACTGCCCCTATCATTATCGAAGGTCTTAATCGCGGTCATGTGCGTATTCGCTTGAACATTGGCAAAGGCGCAAAAGTTTCTCTAGTAGAGCATTACGCCGCTGATGACGGTGCATTTTGCAATGCGGATATGACTATTCATTTGGCCGAGGCCGCAGAGCTGTCCCGGGTGCAAATGCAAACCGACCCGGCAAATTCGGTCCGTATTGCCACATCGCATATTACAGTATGGGGAAAAGCCAAGCTGACCCAACACGCGCTCGGATTTGGCGCGTCTCTGGCGCGATTTGAAACGCGTATAGCGGTGATGGGTAAGGATTGTGAATTGACGGCGAATGGCGCGTATCTGCTCAATGATAAGCGTCATATCGATATGACGAGCCATATTGATTTGGCCGTGCCCGATACACTTGTCCGTCAAGCCGTAAAAGGGGTCGTCACGGATAAATCCCGAGGTGTCTTTCAAGGCAAATTCCACGTACGCCGCCCCGCGCAACATACAGATGCGGAAATGCGCCATGATGCGTTGATGCTCTCCGATACGTCTGAAATTCGTTCGAAACCTGAGCTTGAGATTTACGCGGATGATGTGGCCTGCGCCCACGGCAATACAATTGGGCAATTGGATGAAAGCGCGCTTTTTTACATGCGCCAACGCGGTATTCCGATTGCGCAGGCGAGGGCATTACTTACTGAAGCGTTTGTCAGTGAAGTTTTTGACGATTTGGCGGATGAGGATTTGCGTCAGAGCCTGATCGGTAAAGTGCGTGATTGGTTGGACGAGCAAGTGTGATGATGAATTCCTCCAACCTAGCGCTTTTGATTTTTGGCTGTGCGCTTACGCTTTTTGTGCTGTCTCAATTTGCGAAACGGCGCGGGGCGAATAATCAGGCGTTGCAGGTCGCGGTGAAGAGCTTGTCGCTCATCACTTTGGGACTTGCCGCTTTTTATTTTTATCAAAAGTATGTGGGATAAAATGCGGGATTGCGCGGAGATTAATTAATGTCAGTCATCGGTAGTGCCATTATCATCGCCGGGGTCGTTATGTTCATGACCGTGCGTTACGCGATGCGCGATCGCCCCGACCAAAAGAACCTGCAATTTCTCCGAATTTTGGGATTGATGCTGATGTTCTATGGCTGTTTGAAACTCATATTTGGTATTTAGAGATGTTCGAATTGCAAAAGTTGAATCAAAGTTTGGGGTTAAACCTGTGACGATTACACCGATTCTTATCACTTGTTTTATCGGCATCAATCTATACCTGCTCGGGCGGGTTCTGATTGGCTTTAAGGGCGACAAACAGATATTTCGGTACCTCCAAACGGTTGGTATCCTCGTTTTACTTTTCAGCCTCATTAAAATTGGTTTCGGATATTTTTCATGACGTTTGATATCGATAACATACGCGCCCAGTTCCCGATTTTATCACGCGAGATAAACGGCTATCCTCTGGCTTATTTGGACAATGCCGCTTCTGCGCAAAAGCCTCAGGCTGTGATTGACGCGATATCTCACCAGATGAGCACGTCTTTCGCCAATGTGCACCGTGGCCTCCACACAATGGCGAATGAGACGACAGAAGCGTTTGAAGGCGCGCGCGGCAAGGTTGCCAAGTTTTTAGGCGCGCCGTCCTCTGACAACATCGTTTTTACTAAAGGCGCGACAGAAGCGCTCAACCTCGCCGCTTATGGGCTGATGCACACGATTGAAAAAGGCGATGAAATCATCCTCACCCAGATGGAGCACCATTCCAATATTGTGCCGTGGCATTTCATGCGCGAACGCCTCGGCGCGGTCATTAAATTTGTGCCGGTTTTGGATAACGGCACGCTCGATCTGGACGCGTATAAATCCATGCTGTCCGGCAAGACCAAAATCGTCTCTATCGTTTATATGTCCAATGTTCTTGGTACAGAGAACCCCGTCAAACAAATGGGCGAATGGGCCCACGCGGCCGGGGCGACATTTATCGTGGACGGGACGCAAGCGGCCGTCCATTGCAAAGTCGATGTGGTGGATTTGGATTGCGACTTGATGTGTATGACAGGGCATAAGCTTTACGGCCCGACGGGCATTGGCGCGCTTTATGGAAAGTCATCTGTATTGGAGCGTATGCAGCCCTTTAATGGCGGCGGCGAGATGATTGAAGACGTCTATGAGACGCATGTTAGCTATAATGAACCGCCCCATAAGTTTGAGGCCGGGACGCCACCTATTTTAGAAGCCATTGCTCTGGGTGCGGCAATTGACTGGTTTACGCAATTCGACTTTGATGCCGTGCATCAGCATGAAATGGCGGTCTATCATCACGCACTGGACGGATTGCGGGATATTAATAGTTTCAAATTGCTCGGCGATGCGCCCGAAAAAGGTCCTGTTCTGGCTTTTAACCTTGAGGGCGCTCATGCTCATGATGTGGCGCAGATTTTAGACAAATACGGCGTGGCCGTGCGGGCAGGGCAGCACTGCACCCAACCGCTGATGGAGCGTTTCGGTATTCACAGCTCCGCCCGTGCCAGTTTCGGAATTTACAACACCCTGGATGAGGCTGACCGCCTTGTTGCTGCGGTGAAAAAAGCCACCCTCTTTTTATCATAGGCCTAAAGGGCTATATAGGTAGTGTTATGGAAGATATGACAGACAGACAGCGCCAAGCCGAAGAATTGGCCAATGCACAGATTCCGGGGCTAACGCCTGAAAATGAAAACGGTGAGGTAAAGTCGAAACGTGATGTGTTGGACGTGTCCGGCGCGCCTGTAACGCCGCCGACGGACGCCGAAATCGCTGTCATCACCAATGATGTGATTGAGCAGTTGAAATCCGTTTATGACCCTGAAATTCCCGTCGATATTTATGAGTTGGGTTTGATTTATAAGGTTGAGCTAGAGGATGACCGCCTCCTTCGCGTGGATATGACGCTAACGGCTCCGGGTTGCCCTGTGGCAGGAGAAATGCCGATTTGGGTGCGCGATGCCTGCGCCGTTGTTGAAGGCGTGCGTGATGTGGATGTGCAAATGACCTTTGATCCGCCTTGGACACCCGACCGGATGTCAGAGGAAGCTCGCTTAGAGTTAAATATGTTATGACCGAAACTTTGACGAAAACCCGATCCCGCCGACCCCGTCCGAAACTCGTGACATTAACTGACGCCGCCGCGGAACAGGTGAAATCTATATTGTCCGAACGCGATAAAGGCTACCTGCGCGTGGGCGTAAAAAATGGCGGCTGTGCTGGCATGGAATACATCATGGATTACGTGCAAGAGATTGAAAAGTTTGATGAAGTTGTCGAGGACAACGGTGTAACCATCGTGGTTGACGCTAAAGCCGTTCTCTTCATTCTTGGCTCCGTCGTAGATTATGAAGTTGACATTTTATCGTCTCGGTTCACTTTCAAAAACCCGAACCAGACAGATGCCTGCGGGTGCGGCGAAAGCGTCACGATTGTCCCTGCGGCGTCATAGATGAGCGATAAAAGGTTTTTAATTAAGACGTTTAACAAAATGCAATTTGCATATGCTGTAGATGGCATTATTTTTCTTACTCTAGGACTGTTTGTTGAATTTGGTGATATAGAGTTTATTGCAATTTCAGCTGCTATCTTGGTTCCTTCATTCTTATTGTTAATAAAGGTATTCCCAAACAAAAATAGAAGTTACAAAAAAAGGCGCCAGAATATGAAAAATTATGGCCCTTCAGGCTTAAGCGGACTTTTGGGAGTGATTATAACCGTAGGAGTTTTCTATATTGCTTATTCCGCGTTCTCAAAATCTTTGTATTCGTCAATTCATATAAGTTTTGGGGTAGTTTGCTTCTTCAATTTTCTATATTTCTTGATACATATTACTCGCCTTGAAAAGCGCGAAGAAATCTTCATCGTTTGACCCACATCAAATAAATACATCTAAGACGTAATTTGTGCTATGTGTTAGGTATGGATTTTAAAGAAACTCAGCAATTTGCACCTTGGGCTCTCTGGCTGATGCGAGTAATGGCCCTTTTAGTCATTGTTGTTTTTGTCATCATATACTTAGAATTTGAATTGAGCCCACTCTACACAGCCATATTGGTTGTTGCATTTGTCGTTTCATTTTTGCCTTGCCTGCTCCTCGAAATTTCTCGGTTGAGAACGGAAGTCAACAAAGCCGGTGTTTCCGTAAACTTCGCGCCGTTTGCTAAAAAGCAATTTGATTGGTCTGACATTAAATCCGCTGAAGTGATTGACTATGGATTTGTAGGAGGATGGGGTGTCCGCATGGGGACGAAATATGGAACGATTTACAGCACGCAAGGCAAAGAAGGGCTCTCTTTAGGTCTCAAAAGTGGTAAGAAAGTTGTTGTCGGAACACAGCGTAAAGCTGAAATGCAACAGGCCATCGATAAGTTCTTCGTTCGATAAGCATTCTATGACTCTGAGCGACTACAACACTTACTGTGCGACGCTTCCACAAACTGAACATGTTGTCCAATGGGGCGGGGCTGATGTTTGGAAAGTTGGCGGAAAATTATTCGCGATGGCACGCGATGGGGATGATGGGTTTCAAGTTACCTTCAAAGCCACAGAGATAGGCTATGATGTGATGAAGGATATGCCGGGTTTGCGGCCCGCACCCTATCTTGCCTCACGGGGCATGAAATGGATCCAATTTTACGCGCTGCCGGGATTGAATGACGCGGAGTTGCAGGAGCATCTCGTGCTGTCCTACTATATGGCGATTGACCGCCTGACCATAAGAAAGCGCGCTGAGATGGGGCTTTGAGATCTGTCGTATTAGCGACACTCACGGCAATCCTTAAGCGTCGATAATTGCATCCCGTCTTCCGAGAAATTCTCCTCCGACAACCAAGTCTCAAACCCGGCTTTTATAACAGGCCAATCAGTATCAATCATTGAGAACCAAGCCGTATCTCTATTCCGACCTTTCATCACCATGTCGTTTCTGAAAACCCCTTCGAATTGAAAACCAAGCCGTAAAGCCGCGCGTTTGGAGTCTGCATTGCCGTTATCGCATTTCCATTCAAAACGGCGATATTCCAAATCTTCAAACGTATGTTTGGCCATGAGGTAAAGGGCTTCCGTGGCGCCTCTTGTTTTCTGTAACGACTTGCCAAAGACAACGCATCCAACTTCGGCGCTGCCATGTTCAGGGCGCAACCGCATATAGCTTGTCGTACCGAGTGTGTTGCCACTGGTATTGGAAAGAATAGCAAGCGTTTCCCAATTTTTCTGTGTCGCCACATAAGAAAACACATTCTGAAGGCCTGCTTGATTGTCAAATGGCCCGATTGGGATGTAATCCCAGAGGGCCGTATTGTCCGCGCCTGTGATATTCTGGCTAAGCGAGGGGCCGTGTTTGGCCCAATCAATGCTCTCCAGAGTAATATAATGCCCAAATAGTGAAACCTTGGAAGGTTGTTTTCTAGGCATATAGGGTTGAAGTTTGATCATTCTCGCCTCGCGGTAAAATTTAGACCGCATTATGAAAGAATCATATAGGTTTCAAATAACGCCTTCTTTCAATTTGTTAGAGAAGATGCCAGCGGAGACTGAGTCAAACCAAGTTTGAAATGCTCAATATGGTGAAAATGCAGCGCGCTGAGAAATAAACATTTGTTCACGCGAATTCGTCGTGGTCTTTAGATAGGAATAAGTAACGATTCTGACTTGGAGACATTATGAAAGCGCGTTCGCTCTCTATCCCCCGTAATTTTAAGACGCTGAGCTTTGGGAGCCTGTTTTCGGCGGTGATTTACCCGCTTTTGGGCGTGGGTCTCCTGATTACATTAATATTGGTAGGTGCTTTGGTTCAATCCTTGGATATGGCGTGGTGGTATATTCCTTTGGGCTTAGGCGTTGTCGCCCTATCCATTTTCATCTGCAATGCAGGTATTGGCCCGCTACATCGTATCATGCAGCACAAGGCAGGGGAGCTACGCGCTACGGGACAAGTAATCACCATGATTAATCTCTTGATTGCGATGCAAGGAACAGTTCGCGAGTGGGTGAACTACCATAGCCAACATCACCGCTTTGCCGATAAACCGGGTGATCCGCATAATCCGTTTGAGAGTAAGTTCTGGGCCTGGATTGGTTGGATTTTATGGCGGGATGAAAAAGATTCGCGCCGCCCAATGGCGCTTTGGTTGCGGGGCCATCCTACCGTTGTGTGGATGGACAAATTTTATCACTCTCTGTCTGTGGGGGTTCATCTCGGTATTCCTGCTGTGGTTTACTTGCTAGTATGGGGGTTTGGAGGCTCGCTTCTGCTCACTGGTATATTGCATGGCTGCGTCATCATTGGACGCGCTATACAATTTCATGCCACAACTTATGGTATTAATGTGCTGGGACATCTGAAAACGCCAAAATGGGCCGATTATGCTATGGCGCTTCTAACAGGCGGGGAGGCGTTCCATGATCATCATCATGACGAACCGCAATCGGCTTTGCATTTACCGAAAAGAGGGTTCTGGAATCGCGTCTTTGATTATAACGGCACGATATTACTAGCCTTCGAAAAATTTGGGTGGGTTAAAAACCTAAAGATTGCCCCTCAGTTTGTGTAGAACATTAAAAGTAACCTTGACGTTACATTGCGCCGTTTCTTCGTGTAATCTATCGGTTACCAAGAGGGCGTCATGGATGATGATTTGGTAAAGGCTAACTTTTCGAAAGTACTTTTAAATGGCTATGTTGATGTCATAGTGACGGCGGCTTTTATTTTGTGAAGTTTGAAAGCACTGCTGGCAGGTCGTGATGTATTACGAATTATTATAGCGGTTGGTGAAGCTAAACCGCTCTACGCTTTCGCAATTATGGAAGCCCGCAGTGCCTGATCACCCGGAGTTATCCAATACGCTCCAATATTTTAGGAAGAATAAGGGCCTTACACAAAGTGATTTAGCCAAAAAAGTCAGTGTTAGCCGTAAAACAATTAATACAGTTGAAAACGGCGTTTTCATACCATCAACAATATTGTCTTTGAGGTTGGCTGCGGCACTAGATGTGTCTGTAGAAGAACTCTTCCAATTAAAATAAAATTGAAAAAGGCTCCAGAAACCCGGAGCCTTTTGGAAACTAATGACTAATCGCGCTAAGCCTCAATATAGCCTTGAGCCTGTGTTGCCGCCAACATTGCTGCTTGAAGCTTCTCGAAAGCACGCCCTTCGATCTGGCGGATACGTTCGCGGCTGACTTCGTATATCTTTGCTAAATCTTCCAGAGTCATAGGCTTATCAGACAAGCGGCGCTTCATAATAATGTCGCGTTCTCGATCATTTAAATCGGCCATGGCCTCTTGTAGTAATTCCATGCGCTCATCATGTTCTTGTGCCTCACCGAGGACTTGTTCTTGTGAATCCGCGTCATCCGTAAGCCATTCCTGCCATTCCGCTGTACCGTCATCCCCGCCAATAGTAACATTTAGAGACGCATCGCCTCCGCCGGACATACGGCGATTCATTGAATGAACTTCGTCTACTTTAACGTTGAGCGTCGTGGCAATTTTTTCGACATGCTCGGGCGTTAGGTCACCTTCTTCAACCGCTTTCATTTCACCTTTTAAGCGTCTGAGATTGAAGAATAATTTCTTTTGTGCCGCCGTTGTGCCCATCTTTACGAGGGACCATGAGCGCAAAACATACTCCTGAATAGCGGCGCGGATCCACCACATTGCATAAGTAGACAAACGGAAACCCTTATCCGGGTCAAATTTCTTGACGGCTTGCATCAGACCTACATTGCCCTCGGAAATAACCTCTCCAATCGGCAAGCCATATCCGCGATAGCCCATGGCGATTTTCGCAACGAGTCGTAAATGAGATGTGACCATACGCTCCGCCGATTGTGTGTCGCCGTCTTCGACCCATCGTTTAGCGAGTGTAAATTCCTCATTACGTTCCAGCATCGGGAACTTCCGGATTTCTTGAAGATAACTGTTCAAACCTTGCTCGGGGGAGAGCGCCATAGAAAGGCTCAGATTGCCTGTATAAGAGGCATCTGCTTTGGTTGTATCTGTCATCGCTTTTTTAGACGGAAGCGTCTTTGTGTTTTCGGCCATTCCAGCCTCCCAGTATTATTTCAAGACCCACATATAAGATACGCTGACCGAGAAAAAAGGTTCAGAGGGAGAGTTTACGCTAAATTAATGAAAACAGGGCCTTGTTTCGGTTAATTCGCCATTATTTCTATTTGTTCATGGGGTCTTCAGGCCAATCAGGGCCGCTTCTAAGGCTTTCATATCGGCGGGGATATCCGCATCGAATGAGAGCTGTTCTTTGGTGATCGGGTGTAAGAACCCCAAATGCCGCGCATGTAGGGCTTGACGTTTGAACAAAGCAATAGACTCTCTTAGAGCGAATTCGTCCGGCTTATTGGCTGTCAAGAACCCTCTTTGATTACCGTATAGCGGGTCACCCAAAAGCGGCGCATGTATAGCCGCCATATGGACACGAATTTGATGCGTTCGGCCCGTTTCAAGGCGGCATTCTATCTGGCTGACCTTGGGGGTGCCGATTGCGGCATTTGCTTGTTGCCCAAAACCACGGACATAGCTGTAATGCGTCACGGCGTGACGCCCGTGATCAGAGGCCTCCATGTTTCCGAGTGTGCCCCGAACAACGGCCTGTTTTTTACGGTCATTGGGCGCTCGGGCCAATCTGCTCTCAATCGACCCAGAGCGAGGCTTGGGCGCTCCGCGTACAAAGAGTGTGTAAACACGGTCTATTGAGTGCTTAGCGAACTGTTTTGAGAGGAAACGGTGTGCACGATCCGTTTTGGCGACGACCAATATGCCCGATGTGTCTTTATCGAGGCGGTGAACGATGCCCGGCCGCATAACGCCGCCTATGCCTGATAAACTGTCTTTACAATGAAAGAGTAGGGCATTGACGAGTGTCGCTGAGCGGGAGCCCGGAGCCGGATGAACGGTCATGCCTGCGGCTTTGTTGACTACGATTAACTGTTCATCTTCATAAATTATATCCAGCGGTATGTTCTCAGGAGACGGTGTGTCGTCAACAGGAGGTGGAACAAGAACGGCGTATTCAACGTCCGCTTTAATTTTATGCGTTGGCGACGCTATGATGTCGCCGTCAGCCCGGACATTGCCATTTTCTATCAAGGTTTTGACGCGGGAGCGAGAAAGGCCTGTCCAATTGCTCAACCATTTATCTAAACGCTCCCCGGCGATGCTCACATCCGCTGATTGCGTTTGCCAACTTTCCTTGTCAGGCGATATGGGGGGTGGGCGTTCGGTCATAGAGCGCATTTACTCGGTTGTGACTAATTGGCAACACTGCATTGCATTTATCGTTGCGTTTTAGGGCTTTAGAGAGAAGAGCCTTGCATTGAATTCTGGTATTAGATACCCCTGTTCCTAATGTGCGGCAGGATTCCTGCACGCTACAATATTGTTCCACCAACAAGGACACGGGAAATTATGTTCAAGAAATCACTACTTATCAGCAGTGCCGCAATTTTTGTATCGGCTTCTGCCACGACGGCAATCGCCCAAGACTACGAGGACGAAATCATCGTTACAGCGACTAAGCGTGCATCAACCCTTCAGGAAACACCAGTTGCTGTTACGGTCACAACTGCTGATGTCATTGAAAACGCACAAATCCTCGATATTAAGGATTTACAGACAGTTGTGCCGACATTCCGTGTCTCACAGCTGCAAAACGCCGCTAATACAACACTCACAATTCGCGGCTTTGGTAATGGTGGTAACAATATCGGTATCGAGCCCGCTGTCGGCCTGTTCATTGATGGTGTTTATCGTTCACGTGCCGCCGCTCAGATTGGTGACTTACCCGCACTCGAGCGCGTAGAAGTCCTGTCCGGCCCACAGTCTACACTTTTCGGTAAGAATGCCTCAGCGGGTGTTGTTAGTATCGTGACTGAGAAACCTTCTTTCGAAACTGAAGGCTATGTTGAAGGCGGCGTCGGTCGTTTTGATCAACATTACCTCAAAGGATACATCACAACAGGTGTTACAGAAAATGTTGCCGTTAGCCTAGGTGGTGGGTTCCAAAAACGTGACGGTTACTTCTATAATGCCGTTCCTGGCGCGGGCGATATGAACGAAATTGATCGTTTCAATCTTCGCGGCCAGTTACTCTGGGAGCCAACGGATGAGTTGTCAGTACGTGTTATCGCCGATACGAGCAGCATTAACGAGAATTGCTGTGGTACGGGCGTAGCGATTGATGGACCTTTGTCAGCTGCTTCTCCAGCAAGAGCGCGCGATGTTATCTATGGTTTCAGTGGTGCCCAGCCTTCTGCTCAAGAGCAGTTCCGTTATGTAACTTACCTCAACAAAGACACGATCAACGATATCAAGGATCGCGGCGTTTCAGTCCAAGTCGATTATGATTTGGGTGATATGACGCTTACCTCTATTTCTGCTTATCGCTCGAACGAAGCTTTCTTTGATAGTGACTCCGATTTCAACTCTTTGGAAATTCTCCGAAGCACATTTCAGGGTGTAGATATTGGAACGTTAACGCAAGAAGTCCGTTTGGCTTCTAATGGCGGAAGCTGGCTTGAGTGGATGGTCGGGGGTTATTACTTCGATGAGTCAATCGAACAAAATTCCGGCATTGAATACGGTGATGATACGCGTCGTTATATTGATGCATTGTCTGGCGGTGCTTTAGGCGGGATTGAACAAATTCTCGGTTTTACACCGGGCACATTCTTCGGCTCGGGGCAAAGCATTGATGAAACATTTACTCAGGATGATAAGGCTTACTCACTCTTTGGTACGGCTGACTTTGAAGTGTCGGATCGATTGACGTTGACGCTTGGCGGTAACTATACAAAAGACGAGAAGGACGTCGCGGCTTCGACGGTCAATGGCGATATATTCTCAAATGTTGATTTCCAAGGCGCCGCAGGCTTGCAGGTTATTACGACGCAAGGCCTTGCTGCGAACTTCCCGGCTTTGGCCGCCAGTTGTGGTCTTGGAGCGCTTCCGTTCTCTGCCGCTAATGTTGGCGCTGTTTTAGGTGCTCCTGCTTGTTTCATCGACGCAATGGGAAATACCGCTCCTGGTTCTGCTGTGTTCCCCGGCTTCCAAGCGCAAGTTGCCGCAGGCGCGGCCGCTATTGATCGGACAAGCCTCGACCCGAATGTTAACCCTCTTGCCGGCCTATACCCTCTGCAGTTCCAGCCTCAGTTCTTAGCATTCCCGAATCGTGTCGAAGACGGTAATACAACGGATAGTGAGTTCACCTATACGGCTAAAGCCGCATATGAGTTGACTGATAACCTTAACACATATGCTAGCTATGCAACTGGCTTCAAAGCCTCATCATGGAACCTGACGCGTGATTCACGTCCATTCCAAACTGACGCTTTAGCTCTACAAGCTGCGGGATTATTGCCTAACAACTATGTCCCAACTACGGGTCGTAATTTTGGTACTCGTTTTGCTTCACCTGAAACTGTGAGGGTCTTCGAACTTGGTTTGAAAGGCCGTTTCGAAAAGGGTGCATTTAACGTGGCGTTGTTTGACCAAACTGTTGAAGGTTTCCAGTCCACAATCTTCCAAGGAACAGGCTTTGTTCTCTCTAATGCGGGTGAGCAGTCAACAAAAGGTATCGAATTTGATACGACTTACAGCCCGATCGAAGAATTGACTTTGACCTTTGGTGGTGTCTTGCAAGACCCAGTATATGACTCATTCACAGCTGCGCCGGGGCCTAATGGTACGACTGTTGATCTGTCAGGTGAAAAGCCAGCTGGTATCAATGAGATCGCTTTGAGCGCCTCTGCAACATATATGCATGAGTTTGCAGACGGCACCGAAGCCTTCATTCGTGGTAACTATCAGTACGAAGATGAAGTCCAGATCGTTGATAACATTCCCGGCCTGACACGGGACACAAGCCTCGTAAATGCGTCAGCAGGATTTAACTTCCAGAACGGTGTCTCGGTACGCTACTGGGTCAACAACCTGTTCCAACATGAGACTTATACAAGTGCTTTCCCGGGCGTTGTGCAGTCCGGAACTGTGAACGCGTACCCTAACCAGCCTCGTACATATGGCGTGGCTCTGCGTTACAACTTTTAAATTAATTTTATAATTTCAGAGAAAAGCCGGACATTTAGTTCGGCTTTTTTTATGCGCGTATGTCTATTACTTTAAGAGGCCGCTGGTGCAGGTT
>CAZMEN010000058.1:0-17616 GCA_964565335.1 uncultured Algimonas sp.
CGACGAGACTGTCTCCGCTGTCTTCAAGATGTGGGATTAAAATCTTTGACCATGTCCGATTTCGATCCACTAAAACAGAGCGATACATCTCACCCGCCTCTTGGCGTAGCGGGTCAATCATTTGTTGTGTCAGAAAGTCCGTCTGTCCGACTGACCACCCCAAAGCCAAGCGCTTGAGTTGGTTACCCAATTGGTCAAATTCTTCCATCGTTTCTGTCAGTATTTCAAGTTGGAGGCTCTGCGGTAAATCGGCAACAGCGCGAATTTGGTCCTCGACACTTTCAAGGTAAATCACGTTCTTTTGTTGCCGCCTTGCCATGGACTTCAGCGCTTCATCAGCAGATAAATCCGCTGACAGACCCGCTTGCTCCGCCGCCGTCAATGTCAAATACTCACTGGCCAGCCACGGCTTCATGGAATCCAAGCTCGCCAAAGGAATCTGGCCATTATGCGCCACAGCATCCAATAGTTTTAATTGATAATTATCGAGACTATCGGCCAAACGCAGCCCGTCTTGGCGCAAACCAAGCTCCGCACTTATAATCGTGCCATCTGCTCGGGCTGAATCAGATGTATCGACTTCAAAAAAGACCGAGCCAACCTCGCGCACAACTTGGCGCAAATCATCACGCAGCCAGTCGGCATCCTCTGGCAACAGGTGAAGGGAGCCGAACAGGTAAAGCGTGCTGTCAAAATCCGTTACTTTCCAAATCGCGGGGCCGTCATTACGGGCACGAGCCTCAGCGACACGCTCCTCGACTGACTCGGTCGGGCCCACCGGGCCGCTACAGGCTGATAAAGACAGACCGGAAACCAAAAGAGCAGAAGAGAGAATATATTTGAGCATAAAAAGGGGTTACCTTACGACACGAAAGATGGAAACCATCATTGCACAGCGCGCGGCTTTGTCATATGAGCGGCGCACTGGCGAGCACCCTTAGCTCAGCTGGATAGAGCGCTGCCCTCCGAAGGCAGAGGTCAGAGGTTCGAATCCTCTAGGGTGCGCCATTCCTCATTTTTTCCTGATTGTTCATGGTCCTCTCATTAATGGGAGTTATGTCTTTCATTGTTTTGCCCAAGTCTTCTTTTCTACTCGCAATCCAGTGCCGAGCAATCTTCACGTTAAATCCTTAAAATAGGACAGCCCGCGTGGTGGTCTCTACGATGGGAGACCAAGAGTAGTAATGTTTTACGCAGCTTCCACCACGCGGCAGCGGTTGTTTATGAAGCGGCCATAATTACAACAACCCCAGTCCAGGAATCCCCCAAAACCTTAGTCTTGAAAGAAACCCTCGGTAGGCAGGCACGCGCTCCAAAATGCCCGGCACAGTCGTCCAGTCACAGACGATGCTCAGCCCCGCCGTCCTCTAAACCAAAACCTGACGCGTTCCTGTCCAAGGCTTAGAAGAACAATTTATTTGGCCGAGATAGACTTTGCTTGAGAAGCAAGTTCCGACTCGACCAAAATTGTTAAATCCGAAGCTCCCAATACTCAGGAGCTTTGTCAGAAACAACTTATACAAATTACGATAGATTTTGGGGGCGTGGATAGGATTGTTGAAAACCGTTAAGTTTCAATCACATCGGAAACAGTAAAAGAGAACCATTCCTCTACGCCGTCAGATGGAGCACCCACTTACGCCGTAGGAGGGCTCTTCGCGCTGAGACGGGTCATGACATGCGTGGAACAAATCCCTCGCGGCTTTATGCTCAGGCTTGGCGGAAGTTTTGAGAAAACAGACAGCTATGCCCCAAGACATAACCCGACTCATTTTACGAAAGTTAAGTCTCCTGTTTGGCGATATCTAGAATAAGAATATTCTCCACACCATCGGACATTATTTTGCGTGAGGAGCCTAAAAGAGTTTCTCTGATATATTCAAATGTTTCCGCAGAGGTTATATCATCGCTGAACACACCTTCATTGGAAAGATTGAGAAGATCCCTCATAAAGGCGTCACGCAATTTTGGCTCAAACGTGAAACTATTTGAAGGCGCGGCATCATTTAGCTCCAAGTTAAAATTCATGATCACAAGACTTTTTATCTTTTTGTCCTTCATAACAGGAACAACAAATTGACGTTTGAATTTAAGATAGCTTACGGATTCAGAATCTGACCCGCCGCCATGTGAATCTTTTTTATCCTTGGATTTCTCTTTTTTTCCATGAGAGTCTTTTTTGCCATGAGAGTCCTTTTTCGCTTTATCACCATGACCCGCGGATTTGGAGGCTGGGGCCTCGTGACCGGATGTGGCTCCGGCATCTGAACCAGACTTCAAAAAGCTCGCTCCGACAGCGCCGCCAATTACAGCGACAATCAAAACGGCGTTCTTTACAAGCGATTTAATCATTTTTCAGCCCCTAAAAAGGAATAACTTTTTGCATGATTTTATTACCTATGCGTGGTTTCACAGCGTCGGTAATTTGGCCCTTGCCGCCATAATAAATCCGCGCATCAGCAATTTTGTCATAGGTGATAACATTCTGGCGGGAGATATCCTGCGTCCGTATGAGACCGCTCACCTGTAAGTGACGCACCTCATTATTGACCATAATTTGTTGCTTGCCCGCTAATTGTAAATAGCCATTGGGCAGAACATCAACGACCTGAACCGCCAACCGTAAAGTTATTTTTTCTTCGCGTTTAATGGAGCCGTCGCCGCTTAGATTGCGCGAACGACTCACGTCAACAGCCGGGCTTGTAGAGGCTCCGGTCGGTAGGATTGAGTTTAGCTTTTGCGGTATCCCGAAAAAGGCTCCTATCCCTAAATTTTCTGAATTTTGGCGGTCTTCTGCCACGGAGCTTGTCAATTCTGCCTCATCATCAATCTCGACCAAAACCGTTAAAATGTCTCCGGTTTGACTGGCGCGCCTGTCTCCAAACAAAGATTTGGGGCTATTATTCCACAAAGATGTTTCTTTGGCATTTATTCGCATATGTTCACGCGAAATAGGCGCTGTTTCCAAGCGGTAAGCATTGGGGGCGTAATTCATCGAAGGGATAGGCTGCGTAAATTCTGCCGCCATCTTTTGGCCTCCTGTTGTTTTACAGGCAGACATTGCCAATACAGACAGACCTATTGCTAAAAATTGAATTGTATTCATTGTACCATCTCCACAATTCCCATGCCTGTAACGCGGCCTTCGACGCGCTTGCGGGAATCCGTATTCATTACGGTGATTATGTCGCCCATGCGGCCCTCGCCGAGGGCTCTTCCCGTTGCCGAAATTTCCAACCGGCCCAAACGATAGATCATTTTAACGGATGAATTTCTTTTCACCTGAACAGGGGCCGCGACGTCTCTTGGCTTAATCGCTGAGCCGCTTGAAATCGTTCTGACAACGGACATACCGATATATTGCGATAATAAAGCCTGCCGCTCTGTTTCATCTTTCGTTTCCACTGACAAATCGGCGGACGAAATCATTGTACCTCGGGTCAGCGTTGAATTGGCGGTGACATTATTTGCCAAGGCCTGCATCGGCAAACACAGGCAAATAAGCCCGAAGCCTGCAAGATATTTAATCCGTTTCATTTTAGCGAATCCGCGTTGTGGCAGCATACATTTCATCAACAGCAGAAATGATTTTGGAATTTAATTCATAGCCGCGCTGGGCTTCAATGAGTTCGGAAATTTCCTCAACAACATCAACGCCCGAATCTTCTAAGAAACCCTGACGCATTGTACCGACACCTTCGGTTCCCGGGTCAGAAATAATAGGATTTCCCGATGCACTCGTCTCGCGGAACAAGTTACCGCCAATTGCTTCAAGACCTTTGGGGTTAGAGAAAACAGTCATTGTAATTGTACCAACTTGCTGACCGTCTGCCGCGTTGTTGAAAAAGGCTGTGACTTCTCCGTCCAAGCTAATGGATACGCGGCGCGCATCACTTGGAATGGTGATATTATCAGCCAGAGCGTAGCCATCAGAATTGACCATTAACCCTTCGGCGTCTTGATAAAATTTCCCATCACGCGTGTAAGCCGTTTCGCCGCTCGGCAATGTGATTTGGAAATAGCCGCGCCCTTCAATCGCCAAGTCCAAGTCACCGCCTGTCGCGCTGAGCGGGCCTTGGACCACTTCGATAGACACAGTAGATGGCCGCACGCCCATACCGATTTGAACCCCGGCCGGCGCAATCGTGCCGGTTTGGGATGTCACGGTTCCGGGCGTTAGGTGTTGTTGATATAAAAGATCTGCGAATTCTGCGACTCGCGGCTGGTAGGCCGTGGTGCTCATATTGGCAATATTATTCGATATAACATCGACGCGGGTCTGTTGGGCAGCCATTCCTGTGGCTGCGATTTTTAGAGCATTCATCCTGAATCTCCTCCATTTGACGGTTAATTAATTCACTTATGCGAGTTGCCTGATTGTTGTGATCATCTTCTTCATGCGGTCATCTTCCATATCGAATAACTTCTGCCCGGCGTCGTAATAGCGTTGGACTTCAATCATGCGGGCGATTTCCGACATTGGATTTACGTTGCTTTCTTCCAGAAACCCTTGACGAACCTTTGGAAATTCAGCCGGAGCAAAGCCCTCTGTTGCGATGAAATTATTATTGCCTTGACGGCTCATAGTTTGCAGGTCGGCTGTGACGACGCCAATACGGCCAATTTCATTACCATTACCGCTAATGCTGCCATCCTCTGAAATGGCAATCTGGGCGACGTCTGGGGGAATTTGAATTTCGCCCTCTGCGGCATCCAGCACAGGATATCCGTCCACGTTGATTAAGGTGCCATTCGCATCGGTCATAAAATTACCGGCGCGTGTTAGCTGCGTTTGGCCCTCGATATTGACCAAGAAGAAGCCCTCTCCTTCAATAGCCACATCCATGCTTCCCCCTGTTGGCCGCATACTGCCTTCTATAAAATCTCCGCTGTGCGCGGCGAGACGTCCCATAGACACGCTATGACGCGGTGACTGCGTATCGCTGCGACCACCGGCGGCGACAATATATTCAGAAAAGATTGCCCCTTCCCGTTTAAACCCAACCGTGTCTATATTGGCCATATTATTGGCCACGAGACTCATTTCTTTCATTAATCCCGACTGGCGGGTAATGGCGATATAGCTAGCATTATCCATTGTTCAGATAGTCCTCCGTCTGACGAATAGATTTATCGATTTTATCTAGATGGGCCGGCAGGGCGGTGAACCATTGCGGGCTCCGCGTTGTAACCGCAGGTTCGACAGTCAAAGCCATCAACTCCACTGTCTCTTGGTGAGCTTGGTCCTCATTATTATCGCCTGAAATAATATTGGCCAAATCATCCCAACGCTTATCTGTAATTGCCAGAGACTGATTTATTTCTTTCACCTGACTGTCGTTTTTCAGGCGGCCGGCAATATGTTCAGCTAGGTTTGTCTTCCCTTCCGCGACAGCGTAGCGCCCAATGCGAAAAACCATGTCTTCGTCCAAATATTTTAGACCACGTTTAATCTCGGAGTCGTCAAGACTGTCTGACTTAATACCGGCAAATAGCTTGCTCGCCTCTAAAAGGGCATTCGCAGCGGGAGATTTCGGCTCCTCTTCCAATAGGATTTGTGCGTGTAATTCTGGCAATCCACTTTCGAAAGCGGCTTGTAATGCCAAAACTTCCATATCGGTAAAGGAACCTGTTACCGCATAGAAAGTCTTGTCCGTCAGAAAGGCATTCAAACCTTGCAATCGGGTCAGTTTTTCTACGCTTGTCAATTTGAACTCTACAAGCTCGCGAATTTTTTCCGCACCCGCAATGTAATTTTCATCTGTCAGTTCAAAATACTTTTTTACAACGAGGATAGCCGCTTCGGCATCGCCTGAATGAACGCGGTTTTTGACGAGTTCAAAAGCCGCAACTTTGCCGTCAATACTGCCTGCACCTTTTTCACTTATTTCGATAAGGTTCTTATCGATGACCGCTTCGCCTGCTTTATTTTCCAGATTTAGTTCATTAAGATTTTTCAGAGCCGGCAGACGATATAGGCCTTCTCGCTCGGCAAGATGAGAGAAAATTGAAAAGGCATAATCTATGTCCGCTTCTCTCTCCAATAATCCCTTTAAATAGAGGACTTCATCTTCATCATATCGCTCTGAGGGCAAGAGGGATTGGTTATCTCTCGCCTCCCTCTCTAATTTATTCCAGATTCCATTAGCGACTTTAAACCGGCCATTTTCCGCCGCCCGTATTGCGAAATGAACCGCAAAAAAATCTTTCAATCGCGGCGGGTAATTATCTAGTTTTGCAATAATTCTTCGCCGATCTTGACCCGTAATATCCGCTTGTAAAACATCCGGCGTATCGAGGGCCGTCCAAAAGAAAACATCTTCGCCGCAGTCTGAATAGGGCAGAAAGAATAACGATTGAGGCGCCGTATCAGGATGCTCCAAAATTTCTGCAGCGTGGCGTAATAAATTGGCTTCTTCGCTGTTGACGCTGCTAAGCATGGACCTAGCTTCCACTCCCAATCCTAAGCTTAGATAGACTTTCGCCTTCCAAATCGCGCTTTCGCTTTTATCCATTCCCTCAGTTTTTTCACCCGCGCTTAAAACATCCTCATATTTGGAGACATTTTTCATGGAAGAAAAATCAAGAACCGAAGCGGCATCACATCCCGCTACGTCAAACGCATTCACATTTAACACAGCCTCTGAAGGCTCATTGGACGGCGACTTTGTCGCCTTAGCTCCCATTTCAGTCTTTTCTTGGTGGTGTGACTGGACGAGGCCCGCACGTTTCGCTTCACGAATAATTTGGCTGAGAGATTCTGCTGCGCCGGATAGGTCTTGTTTGGCAGGCTGCTCAGAACTCTTGGACTCAGGGGTTTTGGGCTCAGAGGTCTGGGCCTGAGCTGACAAAGGAAATAGTGCGCAAGACAGCAAAAAAGCCACGCTGAAAGCTTGGCCTTTACGCTTATTAAGCGGCATAGAGTTTGAACCCAGCCCCTTTATCACGCGGCGACACTCTTAAGATCTTTTAGAGCTTGCTCCATTTCCAGGAAGCTTGGCCGCTGGTGTTTCGGGGCGCTTCGGCGTGCAACCTCAATACAGATTTGTGTTTCGTTCTTATGAAGACTCGATACGAGAACTTCTCTGATGAGGGCATAAAAATAATGCTCCTGCTCACGAATGGACTTCACTTTGTTCGCCATAGGGCCGACGAGAGAGTAAGCTAAGAAAACACCCAAAAACGTTCCAACCAAAGCGCCGCCAATCATTCCCCCCAGAATTTCCGGTGGCTTATCAATAGAGGCCATGGTTTTGATAACACCCAAAACCGCGGCGACAATTCCCAAGGCAGGCAATGCATCCGCCATGTTTTGAAGAGCATGAGCGCCGTGAAGGGCCTCCTCTTTCATGCCTTCCAGTTGTTTGTCTAATAACTCTTCTACTTGATAAACATTATCAAAGTTCATGAGCATAGATCGTATTGTATCGCAGATCATTTCCACAAAAGCGGTCGATGCCATAATACGGGGATATTGTTGGAATAATGTAGATTCTTCAGGGTTTTCGATGTGGGCTTCAACTTCGACGGGGTTTTCCTCTGAAATACGTACAAGTTCATGCATCAAACATAAAAGGTCCGTATAATCCGATTGTTTCCATTTTGGGCCTTTAAAGACTGCGAGTAAGTCTTTGCCCGTTGATTTAATTGTGTGCATGTCATTACCGCAAGCAAATGCGCCCAATGCCGCGCCCCCGATAATCATCATTTCATAAGGGAGCGAGTGGAGAATGATGTCCATTTTGCCACCGGCCCAGAGATAGCCTCCGAAAACGCAAATGACTGTAAAAATTATTCCAAACATTGAGCTCATAGAGTCGCGATAACCTACCAACCGTTACTTATTCTTTAATTATACACCAATTTAGTGTTTGACAGGCAGTTTCAGGGAGACGGAATAGTGATTTCCGGAGCTAGTAAGACAGCGCATTATCAACAAAAGCTTTGTCGATATCTTCGACCAACTGAATGGCGCGGCGGGTTTTATGGATTCCCAAAGCACCCTTGGCGATACAAACGCGAGTGTTTCTCAACTCCGCTTCGACCCGTAATTCTTTCAACGAAATACCCGGTAAAGGTATAACCTGTCCGATAGAGAGCCGCGTGCAATCGGCTACGGTCATCTCGCGGCTTTCCAAAACTGTACGCAGTGGCGTGTGGCTCTGGTCGACATGACGAGTCAGGGCTTCTGTATCCTCATCAAATTCAATCGCCTTTTCTTCCTCTGGAATGTCTGGGCTACTTCTTAGCCTGTCTTTCAAATGGGCTAGACGTAAGAGCACACTGACACTTAACCGCGCATTTTCAGACTTAGGAGTCAAGCTCGTCAAAAAATTCAACTCCACCTTCACCCATTCAGATTGATCTTGAACCAAAGGGATTTGTGAGAAGTCAATAAAGTCTGACCGATATGTCAATGATGGCATATCTAAATTCCTGCGAACGGATCTGATGAATTCATCCATAATAGCAATATCGAATTCCGAAAACTCATAGCCGTCCAAGTTTTCAAGATCCGAAACCTCGCTCGCAAAGCCATATTTCGATACGATTGCAGCAAGTTTTGGATCAAATGAAATAACACATTTCATATCGCGCTCGGTTGCCCCGATAGCGGTGTATATGCCTCGCTCAGGGAACACTTCCGCAATATCGGCAGGGGCCAACTTAAACACATTTATCATGTCCACTTTCCAATAAAGCGGGTCAATAAATCGTGTCAGGCCTTCTAACATGAGTTCATGCGTATCCGACCATACGCGCTTGACCTTCTCCACATCTAGGGAAGAAATAAAAACAGCTTTGTCGATTTTTTTGCGTAGGACGCTCATTCGATTCTCTATGTATAATAATTTTCGCACCTATTTGGTGCACCCCTTCATGCCGTTAAAAATTTAACGCTCTCTTAACCCTAATTCTTTTGTTGGACTTAACGCTGTTTCTTTTCGGGATACTCATCATTTTGCGCAATTATATGGTGTAAATTGAGACACAGGACACCAATCATGAGCACAGCTCAACAACCCATTATAATTCGCCGTAAAAAAGTTTATGCCGCCGATGGGCATCATGGCGGGGCTTGGAAAGTCGCTTATGCTGACTTTGTGACCGCGATGATGGCATTTTTCCTTTTAATGTGGCTGTTGAACGCAACAACTGAGCAGCAGCGAAAAGGTATCGCCGATTACTTCAGTCCGAATATTCCTCTGGCTGCCGTATCTGGGGGCGGAGCAGAGGCTTTAAGTGGGGACTCTTTATTTACGGAAGACACACTCGCCAAAAGCGGAACCGGCGCCGCGGGAGACAGTTCCCGTGAGGCTGCCGACAAGTCTGCTGAAGAAGACACCAGCTCTTCAGGCTTGCAGGAAGAGATTGAGAAACTCAACAGCGCCCTTGAGGAAGCAGATAAGTCTTTGTCCGAGCATCTGAAACTTAAAATGAGTCCCGAAGGCCTTGTGATTGAGCTTGTGGATCAGGCTGACAGTCCGCTGTTTTCAAGTGGAAGCTCTGAACCATCGCCTATTTTAGAAGGGCTTATTCAGATTGTAACAGCCTCATTTAGCGATGTGAGTAACTCGGTAAAAATTGCGGGTCATACTGATAATTACGCCTTTGCCCAAAATGCGAATTATACAAATTGGGAGCTGTCATCAGATCGCGCCAACACTGCGCGCCGACTTCTTGCCAGTGCGGGCTTCCCAGTTGATCAAATTTCTGGTGTTGTCGGGAAATCATCTACGGAACCCTTTTCCGATGATCCGTATTCCCCCATGAACAGACGCATATCTATCACTATTCTCTCTTCCGAATTTTAATCGGTTAGTCATAATTATAGACAGCACATGAACACCATATCAGTGTTTTTATATTTACACACTTTATTAAGGATAAGAAGCGTAACCTAAGGAGCATACATTAAATTCAAGGATTGAATACAATGACTATCTCCTCCTCCCTTAACGCGGGTGTCATGGGCTTGAATGTGAATTCAACGCGCCTGGCCACAATTTCTGACAACATCGCCAATTCAGCAACTTACGGATATAAACGTAGCGACGTAGATTTTTCCAGTCTCGTCATCGGAAGCCAACAAGGTGTCTATTCCGCAGGCGGTGTACGCGCGACTACATTCAAAGATGTAACAAGTACAAGCTCTCTGATTTCCACAGGGCGGTCGACTGATATCGCTATCAATGGAAACGGCATGATACCTGTTACGAACTTGGCCGGTATTTCTGAAGACCCCGCCAATCGAGACTTTATGATGGTGCCTACAGGCGGGTTTTCACCAGATGAAAACGGATTTCTGCGCACCGAGAGTGGATTATATCTGATGGGTTGGCCCACTGATTCAGTCGGCAATGTCGGCGCACCCAGCCGCGGAAGTCAATCTGACTTAGTCCCCGTGAACGCCAATCTGGGACAGTCCAGTGCGGAGGCAACAAGCAGCATTAATTTGGGCCTAAATTTACCCGCAAATGCTCTTGACGGTTCGGATCCTTTTATCTTGCCGCTCGATTATTATGACAGTTTAGGTCTTGAGCAATCTCTTGAATTGACATTCACGAAAACTACAGGTGTCGCGAATGGCTGGAGTGTGAGCGTTACCGACAGTGCCGGAAATCCCGCCGTACCTATTGCCAGCTTTGATGTGACCTTTAATGTCAACACAAATGGCGGAACTTTAGCTACAGTCACACCCGGAGCAGGCGCCTCTTATGATGCAACGAGCGGTGAATTGGCCTTCTCCGTTGCCGGCGGACCCATTAATGCTTTTATCGGAAAATCTAATGAAGTCGGGGGCTTAACGCAATTAGGGACGGAGTTTTCTCCCTATGATGTGTCCGCGAATGGATCCCCTGTCGGCGATTTACAATCGATTGAGATCAACCCTCAAGGATTTATGGAAGCAATCTTCAACACAGGCTTCCGCCGTACACTTTATCAAATTCCTGTGGCGGATGTTCCGAATTCCAATGGCTTGGACGCCCTTGACAATCAAGCCTTCACGATTTCCCCGACCAGTGGCGATGTTTTCTTCTGGGATGCGGGCGAAGGCCCAACTGGGTCTTACGTGGGCTACGCTTTGATGGAATCAAATACGGATATTGCTTCTGAATTAACCAGCCTGATTGAAACTCAACGTGCTTATTCTTCTAATGCAAAAATCATTCAAACCGTTGATGAAATGCTTCAAGAAACGACCAATCTGAAACGATAAGCTAAACTCTAATTTCCCCAAGTCATTGGGGAAAGCAGGATAATATTATGTCACTCACACGCGCGCTCTCAAATGCTAATTCTGGTCTTGTTCAGTCCAGCATCAGAGCCGGTGTGGCGTCTTCTAATATCGCCAATGCGTCCGACCCAAATTACGCCCGCCGTACTGTTTCGTCCGAATCCGCCGTTTCCGGAAATGCAGGATTGGGTGTACGTGTTACAGCCATTGAACGGGCTCAGGACCTTGCTGTCTCTCGGCTTCGGCGGGATGCCAATTCAGCGGCGGGGCGCACGGATGTTATCGCAAACGCCTATTCGACACTAACAAATGAACTGGGCGCGCCCGGCAGCGGTTACGGACTGTTTGCCAGTTTGGAAACATTCGAAGCAAATTTGAAATCACTCGAAGCCACGCCGGAGTCAGCCGCCTTTCAAAATGCTGTCGTTTCGGCGGCCAATGAAACGACGCAAAACCTTCAAGCGCTCTCGCACACTGCGTTGTCCATGCGCGAGGCCGCGGATAAGTCCATTTCTCAAAGTGTCGATACGGTCAATAAGGCCTTACACAGGCTCGGCGAGATTAATGGCGAAATTAATTCCGTTGGAATTTTGTCCGGCGGAGGGGCCGCTTTGGAAGACGAGCGACAAGCGCTCATCAGTACGATTTCAGAGATCATACCGATTAAAGATATTCCAAAAGACAATGGTCAAGTCGATATTACAACGGAAAGCGGTGTTTACCTCCTTTCGGGCTCGGTGACTGAACTCGAGTTCACACAAAGCCCCGTTATTACAAATGATATGCGCTACGGCGAAACCGGCAGCACCCTCTCTGGCCTATTTGTTGGCGATCAAGACATTACGCCCGGAACTGATACGCGCAATGCCTTGCAAAGCGGCGCTTTAGCAGGCGCGTTTTCTGTACGCGACCAAGTCACAACCGATTTCACGGACAGCCTGGATAGTTTGGCCGTAGATTTGGTTTCTCGTTTTTCAGACGACGCTTTGGACCCCTCCAAACCCGCTGGCGCCCAAGGCCTGTTCACGGATGCCGGATTAGCCATTGACCCCGCGCAAACTGCCGGCGCAGCCTCACGGATAAAAATCAACAACCTCGTCAATCCAAATGTAGGCGGCGAAGCCTTCCGTATCAGAGACGGTCTTGGCGCGACAACGCCCGGCGCGGCGGGGAACACTGATGTCATCACCGCAATGATTGCGGCCATGACAGATACCCGTCCAGTCTCGACTCAATCGGGCCTCAACGGACAATATAGCATTGTCGGCATGGCGGCGGGCATTACGTCTTTGGTCGGCGAACAATCCCTGCGCTTTGATTCCATCAACGCCAGCACAAAAGCGCGGCTTGACGTCCTGACCGACGCTGAAATCTCTGCTTCAGGAGTCGACATTGATGTAGAATTACAATCCCTCCTCGTCATTGAACAAGCCTATTCCGCAAATGCTCGGGTTATTCAAACTGTCGGGGATATGATCGACACCCTCCTGAGAATTTAGGCCTCATCATGCAAATCTCAAGCTTTCCTGATCTTCTAGGTTATTCGCAGCGCAACCGCTCTACGGCGCAAATTCGCGACCAATTACAAACCGTGTCCCAAGAGGCGGTCACAGGCCTGAAATCCGATTTGACCAAAGCCACAAATGGCGATGTCGGCCGCGCGCATTTACTTCAAAAAGCATTGAGCGATGTTGAGCAATCCCAAGACATTAATAGCCTCTCCGCTGTGCGCCTCGGGTCCATGGCCCGCGCCGTGACGAATGCCAGAGAATCTCTCAACGGAATCTCAACACAAGCGACCATTGCTGTCGCGTCTGGTTTCGGCGTGAATGTTGACCCCATCATCAGTCAGGCCGCAATTAATATTGAGGTCGTGATGGGTGAGATGAATACCTCGCTCGGCGAACGGAACCTCTTCTCCGGCAATGAGACGAGCAGCGCCACCTTTACCAGTCCTGATGCCTTGCTGGAGGACATTCGTAACCTCGTCGGCACGGCGCCAGATGCCGATGCCGCGCTTCAGGCCGTCAATGCGTATTTTGACACGCCCGGCGGCGGATTTGAGACTCGCATTTACCAAGGCGGAGACCGTAACCCACCGGGCCTGCCCATGGGTAATGGGCAATCCATTCAACCCGGCGTAACCGGCAAACATGACGCCATCAAAGAGACCCTCAAAGGCCTCGCCCTGATGGCCGTGAGTAAAGATTCCATGCCCGCGACAGACCTCGCAGGCTCCCAAAAACTATTCGAAGCTGGCGCGGCGATCAGCGGTATCGGAGAGACAGGCCTTATCGCTCTGGAAGTCGACCTCGGCATTTCCTCCAGCACGCTCCAGACGATCAATGACAAAAATGAGAGCGAGAGAACCGCGATTAACACGGCTTTCCAAAACCTCTTCGGGCGGGACCAATATGAAGCCGCCGCCGAGCTCCAACTCTTACAGACCCAGTTAGAAGCCTCCTATGCCATTACCTCGCGGCTTTCTAATCTCTCCCTCACCAATTTCTTGCGGTAAATTATGCGTATTCTGGCGACAGCCCTCTCCCTCTTTAGTCTCTGCGTATTGGCGCTTTATCCTGCGGCCGCTTCGGCCAATGTTAAAATCAAAGACATCGTCGATATCGAAGGCGTGCGGGGGAATGACCTGGTCGGTTATGGCCTCGTCATCGGCTTGGACGGCACAGGCGATACCATTCGCAACTCGCCCTATACCGAAGAAGCCCTGTCCAATTTGCTGGAGCGTTTGGGCGTCAATATTCAAGGCAGTGATTTCCGGCCCAACAACGTCGCCGCGGTGCTCGTGACGGCGTCTTTGCGCCCCTTTGCGCGGGTCGGATCCAAAATCGACATTAACGTGTCCTCTATCGGCGACGCCAAAAGCCTTGCGGGCGGAACGCTCGTCATGACGCCTCTGAATGCAGCGGACGGCGAAGTCTATGCCCTCGCCCAAGGCTCTGTCCTTGTCAGCGGGTTTAAAGCCGAAGGCGACGGCGCGTCCGTGACCGAAGGCGTGCCGACATCAGGCGCCATTCCCAATGGCGCGCGGATTGAACGCGAAATTAATTTCGATTTCCAAAATATGAAAAAAGTCAGACTCGCCCTGCGCTCCCCTGATTTCACCACAGCCGAACGGATTGAAGGTAAAATCAACCAAGGCCTTGGCGGTAAATATGCCCGCCTGCTGGACTCTGGTACGGTCGAATTAAACCTCGCCAATTTAAATCAATCCCCCGCCCATATCATTGGCCGCATTGAAAATTACACGCTGAAGCCCGCGCAAAAAGCGCGCGTCGTCATTGACCAACGCTCTGGCACGATTGTTCTGGATCAGAATGTCAAAGTCTCCTCTGTGGCGATTGCCCAAGGCAATCTGTCGATTAAAATCACCGAAGACCCCGTCGTCTATCAACCTAATCCGTTCGGTTATGGCGAGACCATCGCCGTGCCGCGTACAGGCATTAGCGTACAAGACGGCGAACCCGGCAATATCGCCATATTAGACGATGCTGTGACCCTCCCTGAATTAGTCGGCGGCCTGAATGCCCTGGGCGTCTCCCCCCGCGAAATGATTGATATTTTGAAGTCAATTAAAACGGCAGGCGCACTGCACGCAGAGTTGGTGTTGCAATAGTCATCCGCGTGACCTCTCATCCGCGTGACCCGGTAGGGTCTGCCCCGAAGGGGAACGCGCGGATGCTCTATCCGAATTGCCTACATCCGAAGTCTTACGCCTTCGGCGCTGCATTGCATTTGATACCCCGTATCAAATACGGACATTGCGCGCCCCGCTGTCTCTTGAGACAAAAAGGTGACATGCCTTCCCCGTCCAATCTCAAAAGAACTTAGCTAGATTATCGTAAGGTTTGGGGGCGTGGATTAAAAAAGTGATTTAGGGGTTAAGCGGTTGAAATGAAGCGCGTATAAAAACTGCAAACCGAGGATTAAAACGAACGTTCTCTCCTACGCCATTACCTAATGCTTTTCATAAAATGCAATAAGTGTAAGGGTAATCCAAACGGTAACTATTTCACTTCTTACTAGGAATCCGTTTAAGCTCAGCGCCCTGAAACAATTTTCTGATAGAAGCCTTCTTGTTTCGTTCCAACTCTGATATGTCATCCAAAATCATACCCAATCGCCCAACTTCTTCCTTTACAAAAGTGTTTATGTCTCTGTTTTTCTTGATTCTTGGCTTAAGCATATGGAAATTATAAGAGTCATATTTCAGCCCATGTAATAAATTTGAGTTTTTTACATAGCGAGCTAAGCTAAACATATAACCACGCTCAATATTAAATCTATGAACATGGAACCCCCGGCTATGGTTATCGTGTTCCGGAAACCACATAGACAGTAGATTTAGCACACCCATCATAGGTCTAACAGAAAAGCTTATGCGCCCTTTACTACTAGAACTAGTGCCTTGCACTTTACCTTTGACAATTAGAGGTGCAGCACGTTTTTTTGTGGATTTAGACTTTGAACAAACAAAGTCGTCAAAAACCATCTCAAGAAAGTCTAACCCCAGACCTTCCTTCTCGAGCTTTAGACTATCTAATAAGTTAGTTATGTTAGGCTTCAAAAACTGAGTGGATATTAAGTCCTTATCCAATCCGTATAACATTATAATTACATCATCTGTAACAATACGGTTCTCTATCAAACTGTAAAGTCTATCGAAACTCACATCACGACAAGAGACAATAAAAAGTGATGTAAAATACTCTTGAAAAGACCTATGACTAAAAGAAATATCTCCCCCCTCTTGAACTAGAAGGCACACTGATTGTAATAGATCATTTAAATAGTCGTTCTTGTCTACTTCAAGGGCGCAATATTCAATAGCGCTCTCGATATACTCTAGTATTTCAACCTTATTAAACTCAAATTTTTCTTCGAAATATGTATAAGCACAAAAAGCTTGGAAAACCCTTGAAAAATCATCAATTGGCAGGCTCGTGAAAAATTTTCTCTCAAACTTTCCATCTTTTCTAACGTCATGCTTGCTGAAAAGTACTTCATAAACTTGTCCATAAAACACATGTTTCTTTTCAGGAATTTTTGCGTACTGTTCATAAGTCATCAACATCATAGTCGCTAGCAAGGGTACAGAAATAAAACTCCTGTGCTTCCTGTATAGTGAGTTTTTAATGTCACTTATAAAGTGCCTTTTCTGATCATCATCAAAATCAACTAGATCCACAAGCCTAATAACTTGCTCAACCTCCATTGGTTTAACTTCATAGATTGAAAATTGATGCCAGGAAACAAGGCTATCATCTGGTCGGCTGAAAATAAAAAACGAGTTTCGTGTATATTTACTTGTTAAATACCTTATCTCTTCTTCTTTTTCCGATTTAATATCATGATCAATCTCGTCTAAGCCATCCAAAATAAAAATAAATTGACCTGACTCCACGGCTTGGCAAAACCTTGAATAAGATAGTTTTTCAACATACTCGTTTAAGTCGGCCCAGATAATTTTAAGTAGATTACTCTCAGATTTGTTTTTTGATTTATTAACCTTCCTTAGTTCGAAAAATATAGGGATTTTTTTATCCTGTAACCTTACGGATTGAAGAACGGCATATTTTGCCAGCATTGACTTTCCTGATCCACCGGTTCCAGATATTATTCCTTTAAAATTGGACTTAAAAGACTTTTCAATTATCTCATTGTCTAAAAAAAATTTTTTACCTTTTTGTAAGGTATTATTAACATAAATATCATCAATTTTTACAGGGGTATTCTTGTAGAGAATGGTCTTAGTTGTTGAACATCTTTTATAGATAGATGTCATATAATTGAAAAAACCTAACTTCAGAAAATTTTGGGTTCGTTCAAACTCTTTGACCCCTTTATCTTTTATTTCGTCTTTAAATTCCTTAGCTAGAGCCAAAGTGACTTCTGCCGCAATTTTCTCAAGATTCATAAATCACTCCACCTCATCCCGCGCACCCCGAAGCACCTCAGCCCGCTCCTCCACTGACCGCACAATATCCTCAATCATATCGTCATTATCGGTCTTCCCCGTTTTCTTCCCCGCGTGATACATCATGCCATAGCCTGCACTGCCGCCTGTGAAGCCGATATCGGTGAACATGGCTTCGCCGGGGCCGTTGACGACGCAGCCTATTATGGACAGCGAAATCGGCTCGCTTATATGGGCGAGTCTGTCCTCTAGGGTTTTGACGGTTTCAATGACGTTAAAGCCCTGCCGCGCACAAGACGGGCAGGAAATAATGTTCACCCCCCGCGTGCGCAGACCGAGGCTCTTGAGCATATCAAAGCCGACTTTGATTTCTTCGACAGGGTCGGCAGAGAGGCTCACCCTTATCGGGTCCCCTATCCCAGCCCAGAGCAGGTTCCCCATA
>CAZMEN010000059.1:0-17159 GCA_964565335.1 uncultured Algimonas sp.
CATTACTATTCTCGGTCTTCCGGTAAGGAGACCGCCTCACGGGCATGTCCTATTTTTAGGAAACACGTGACAAAGGCTCGGCCCCAGATGGCGAGTGGAAAAAAACACTTGGGCGAGGAACAATTCGGACACAGCATCCGCGCGTTCCCTTCGGGCAGACCGCATACGGTCACGCGGATGGTAAGATGGCGAGTGGCAGGAAAAACTTGGGTGAATCTCAGAAAAAATCCGTCATATCCGAGGAGCCGACAGCCCCTCAGTCTCCTTTGCTTACGCTAAGTTGCTCCGATTATGAAACGATCCGAACGGCTTTAATGAAACTTTACGCCGCTTTAGATTTTTCGTTGCGAGGCATTTTACGATTGGCCAGCAACTCAGCGATTTGCACCGTGTTCAGCGCCGCGCCTTTACGCAGGTTATCTGAAACGCACCACAAATTCAGTGTGTTATCTTGCGTGCTATCTTCGCGAATACGAGAGACAAATGTTGCATATTCGCCGACACATTCAACGGGGGTAACATATCCGCCATCTTCCTGTTTATCCACCACCATCAAGCCAGGTGAGATACGCAGGAGCTCCCGCGCTTCGTCAGCGGAAAGTTCTTCTTCAAATTCAATATTAAGCGATTCAGCATGACCGACAAAGGTAGGAACGCGCACACAGGTTGCGGTTACTTTGACTTTCGGGTCGAGGATTTTCATCGTTTCGGCCTTCATTTTCCATTCTTCTTTCGTGTCGCCGCCATCCATGAAGACGTCAATATGCGGGATAACGTTAAAGGCAATTTGCTTTGTAAAATTAATGGCTTGGAAGTGGTCGTTCGAGTAAATACCCTTGGTCTGAAGCCAAAGCTCATCCATGTTTTTCTTACCGCCGCCCGAAACAGATTGATAGGTGGACACCACAACGCGTTTAATCTTGGCGCGATCATGCAGCGGCTTCAGGGCAACAACCATTTGAATGGTCGAGCAATTCGGATTGGCGATGATATTCTTCTTTTTATACCCTTCAACGGCGTCTGCATTGACCTCTGGGACAACAAGCGGGACATCAGGGTCCATCCGCCATGTACTGGAATTGTCGATGACGACTGCGCCTGCGGCGGCAATCTTTGGCGACCATTCTTTGGAGACAGAGCCGCCCGCGCTCATGAGAGCCAAATCGACTTGCGTGAAATCAAACGTGTCCAGATCAACGCATTTCAAATCTGTGTCGCCATAGCTGACGAGGCGGCCTACCGATTTGCGCGAGGCTACGGCGTGTACGACTTCAACGTCTAGATCGCTCTCGGCCAAAATCGTGAGCATCTCTGTCCCGACATTGCCTGTGGCTCCAACGACGGCGATACGATAACCCATTTTGGTCTCCATATTATCTGGCTCATATATCTATTGAGCCGAGTATTTAGCGAGGGGCGGTTTAAGCGAAGTCCCGCGAAGGAGCAAGTCACTTCTTCTGTGTTGAGATGGGTCGAATTAACCGCGTTTGCGCATCCGCAAGTAAACGGAGAGCGCAATCAAGGCGACGAATCCCAAACCGGCAACTTCAAGCTTGGACAAGGGGCCGAGCCAAGGTGTTGTCCAGCTCGCCATTCCTGTCGCGTCGACCGTGATACCGTTTATCGAAATCGCGCCGAGCAGAATTGCGAGCAGGGCAGTGAAACCGATAAGAGAAAACATACCGGCATAGAAGCGTTGGTCGCTTCTGGCTTGCGCCATGCGGCGTTCTTGGGATTTTTGATATCGAGAGACACGATTAGAGCGCGAGGCTCTACGAGTCGTAACATCACCAACAGGGGCAGAGGTTTCAGAGGTAGGGGACGTCTCAGTCATGCCTGTAGCTTAACATGGATTTCGAAGAATCCTATGCTATGAATGATTATATGCGCAGTATCCTCATTCCTATCCCGCGGCTTCTGAAAGGAATATCCCGCGCTAGTGTGGTAATAGGCGTGGGAATGGCATTTTCACATCTAGCCGCCGCGCAGGATTTATATCTGCCTGACAGAGATAGCGAAACGCCTTTGAATGCCCCAGAAGTTAAGGCGCTTTTCTCTGGGAAGGTTCATAGGGGCAGCTATAATTTTCTGATGCAGAATTTCTCCGGCGTTGATTTTGAAGAGCACACAAAAGCGGACGGCACCCTGGTTCATACAATGTCGAGCCGTACAGATACGGGTAGATGGACGATAAAAGGGCCGCAAATTTGCTTTGATTATGACTCCACAGATTTACTGCCCGCTTGTTTTTCGTTTTATCAACGGGGGAATTGTATTTATCATTTCCAAGAGACCGTCCAAGGACGCGCCGCGCCGAGATTTACGGCGGTGAGTGTTTTAAAAGGAGAGGAGCCGAGTTGTGATCCGCCAATGTCATAAATTTTGGGGTGTTTCCGCTTTAACCGTAGCTCTGTGTGTGGGCTCGGCGTCTGCCCAAAGTCAGTCGACAGATATTCGCCCGAATGCACAGCGTGTTATGGGGAAGGCTCTGAAGGCAGAGTTTTCGGGCATACGCCATGAAGGGGCCTATAACTTTAATCTGCAAGGCGTCAGTCAGAATCGCTATACCGAAATGCATTATAAAGACGGTAAGGTGCTGTATCAGGAAGGCGAGCGCCAAAACAAAGGCGCTTGGCTCGTCTATGATGATACATTGTGTTTCGTCTATGAAAACGCATTGATGAGTGGCGGCTGTTTCCGCGTTTATAAAGTCGAGAATTGTTACTATTATTACAGCGACCAAATTGTTGAACGCAAAGACGAATTGGACCGCGAATATTGGACGGCTCGCTCTGTCAAAGCCGGGCAAACACCGCAATGCGATGCTGCCATTAGTTAAGCGGAGGGGTTATAAAGTTTAGAACTCGTATTTAGGGAAATTATGAACCCGTTCAAAGGCGCGAATGTCTATACGTACATCCTCGCGGCTATCTTCTAGCCGTAAGAGCTTGCGTCTTAATGATTTGCGTTCTTTCGGTTCAAGGTCTTCTGTTTCCAGACGTGTTCGAATGTTCAAAATGTCATCGATCGTCCGGTCATAGGCGGCAATTAGCCCTTTATACTCTTGGTTAATCACCCAGACCGCGCGGCCGTCTTCATATCCTGCGAAATAGCCATTATCGGGGACAGATTGGCATTCTGCATTGCTGGAGTTGCCATACTCGCCCGATGAAAAGCCTTTGTCATAGGTGCAATAGCGTAAAAGGCCTTGCTCATATCCTCTGAAATAAGTCGCGCGGTCAGGCGCGACGTTATATTTCACACAGGTCTTTGCATAATCAGCCAGCTTGCTGCGGGACTTTCCGTTTTCGCCGTCACGAAAACCGATTTCTTCCCAACTGCCTGCGATACATTCTTCTTCGGAAATCGTAGCGCAAGAAGAAACCGAGAAGGCTCCGATTAACAGCGCGGATGCGAATAGTAGTTTTTTCATGTGTCTGCCCTCAATCTTTCTTCAATCAATTAATTGGAGGCACCGCGATTGCGGCATCCCCATTTTTAGACGTAAAGCCTCGCCATTGAATGAAGACTGAGCTTGCTATTCATATTCCGTTTATCTGGGTCAATAAACAGCCGGAAGAAGAAAGCAGGCTTTCTGAGCCCTCCTATTCCTCCCACCAATAAGGGAGCCGCTTCTTGTTTCCTGTAATAACTTCATTCATCGTTTTGGCTTCATAAAGCCGACCACCAAGCATAACGTGCTCAATCGAATCTGTATGGCGAATATTTTCTGTTGGATCTTCGCTCAAAATTACGAGGTCTGCCAGTTTCCCCGTTTCCAAGGATCCAATATCATTGAAAAACCCAAGATGTTTTGCGGGCATAGTCGTTGCTGTTGATAAGGCTTGAATAGGTGACATGCCGCCTCTTGCAAATGTCCACATTTCCCAATGCGCGGCTAAGCCTTCGCGTTGTCCATGTGCGCCAATGCCGACCAAAACCCCGGCGTCTGCCAGTTGCTTGGCTGTCGAGCCGGACTGTGCATCAGCGTAATCTTCTAGCGGCGCCATTTGTCGACGTTTTGCCCGGGCTCTCAATGTTGCAGGCGGAACATGTTGAGACAGAATTGGGTGCTCGGATACATCGCTTTCTTGGTAATAATAATCCTCACCTCGTATCCCGCCATAAGTCACGGCCAGTGTGGGCACGTAGGCTACATTGGTCTGGGAAAACATTTGGATGACATCATCATAAATGAATTCTTGCGGTAGGTTATGCTCCAAAGACGTATTGCCGTCCTGTACCAAGGCCATATCCATATGAAAAAGTGAGCCACCTTCAGAGACGACTATCATGTTTTCTTCACGCGCCGCGGTCACAACTTGTTGGCGTTGATCTCGTCTGGGTTGGTTGTAGTTTTTGACGCCATGAGCTCCTTGTTGCTTCAAACGAGTCACATGTTCCTGCGCGTCATCCGCCGATTGTATGTTGGCAAAGAAACCTGGAGCTTTAGCGCCATAGATGACTTCTCCGGTTGAGAAGATGCGCGGGGCAAGGAGTTTCCCTGCACGCTGTAATTCGGACGCAGGGAAAATAGAATCCGCACGACTGGAAGGATCAAAAATTGTTGTGACGCCTAGGGCGAGTGTCGCCACCGTCTCCCAATTTTGTTGTGGAATGAGATCCCCGACACCTTGCGGGCCATGAGCATGAGCATCCACAAATCCGGGAACAATTGTTTTCCCTTCCAAATCAACCTTTTTAGCGTTTACCGGAATTGAAATGTCTTTCCCAATTCCTTTAATGCGGTCACCTTCAATCAGGATTGTACCATTTTCGATAATACCGCCGTTCTCATCTGACATTGTGATGATTTTAGCATTCTGCAGGGCAACCACACCGCGCGCAGTGTCTTTGTCTATTTTTTTGCTTAGACTAGTGACCTTTTTTGGGGTTTCTGGCTGTTCATCGGCTTTAGGGTCCGCCGAGAATAAGTCAGGCCCAAGAGACCAGAAAATATCTCCCCCTAACCCCCAACTTGCATAAGTTGCGCCGTTTTCGCTTAGCTTTGTGACCGGTAGGGCCTTAGCACTCATGCCTGCTGCAACGTTTTGCGGCCCGGCTAAAAGCGGCATTGTGTAAAGATTGTAGTTCTCTCGGAAGGCAACATATTTACCGTCTAGAGAGACATGAAAACTTTGTGCCATTTTAGAACTGGTATGTATGCGTTTGTCATGGCCAAGAAGGTTCACGCTGATGAGTGCGTTTTTGCTATCCTCATTTTTCGTCAAATATACCCGCAAATCATCGGACCCAAAATGTGGCATTGAACCAGATTTGGAGATCCTCATAGGTTCGCCGTCTTTAATCGCTTGGACATAAATGCCTGTCTCTGCAGACCATTCGGGCGGCGTAAGGTAACCTCCACCGCGTTTTTGATAGGTGATGAAGTCACCACTCGGAGAAAGTGCGGGATTGGCGTAATGACCTGGTTTAGATGTGACTGTCTTCACCCGTCTTGAGGAGAGGTTCATTGTGTGAACAGCTCCTAGATTTCCGTCATCCCAAGTCACGAAAGCAACAGTTCGCCCATCTTTTGAGAAACGGGGATTCAGCTCTTTAGTTTTTTCGGGCAAACGGGTCAGGCGTTGCGGTGTACCGCCGCCTACTGGCTTGATGTATAACTTACCAAGGCTCTCAAATACCACATTGCGGCCATTGGGGCCGACTTGAACGAAGCGCGGCATATTTGTGTCAAAACTATCGGGTGCTACAGCCACCTCAGGACGCGGCGCTCTCAATATCTCCCGTGTATCTGTGACGCGGAATTCAATAGGCGAGACAGATTTCGTTCGGACATCCATTTTATGAATTTTGCCCATGGCCCAGAAATAGAGATGACGAGAATTAGGGCTCCAATCCATATTGGGATAAACGCCGTGAACCGCCCAAGTCTCCTGCATGTCGCGGTCTAAATTATCAAATAATTCAGTCTCCTGACCACTCTCAATGTCTTTCATAAATAAACGGGTCTGCGCATTAACGCGTTTAACGTAGGCGAGATACTTTCCATCAGGGGATGGCGTAGGGCGCACAGCACCGCCAAAACCACCCGCCGCCGTCGAAATGTCGCCCGTTTCCATATCGTATTTTTTGATTTGGAAAAGCTCACCATGAGAATCTTGCGCATATTCAAAAACTGATCCTGAAGTGACGTTTTGACTGTAATAAATGGCGTCTCCATCAGGTGAAAACATTGGTTCGCCCAATTCTTTTTGATGGCTCTCAGACGGTTTTTTGACAAGCTGCACGCCGGAACCACCTTTTGTGCTATAAAGCCAAATTTCACCAACGCCGAGTGAGCGACTTGTTGTGAAATGCTTGCGTCCCGCAATAAAATCACCACTCGGATGCCATGTGGGGTTGTTCAATAGACGGAAAGTCTCTTTGGTAACTTGTTCTTTATTCTCTCCGTCAACATCCATAGTCCAAATGTTATCGCCACCAGCGCGATCAGAGATGAAAGCCAGACGTTTGCCGTCGGGTGAGAAACGCGGCTGCATTTCCCATGCAAAGCCGGAGGAGATATTTGTCGCTGTGCCGCCTGTCGCGGGCATCGTATAAATGTCGCCTAACATATCAAAAGCAATGATTTTGCCGTCAGGCGAGACGTCAAGGCTCATCCATGTGCCTTCGGTTACGTCGATATTGATGCTGGATTTCGGTCCCGGAGGATTGTTCACATCCCACTTCTTTTCTTCCTCTTTTTTCTCTTGATGACTGTCTGCGAAGGCGGGTTGAGAGAAGGCAAAGGCGGCTATAGAGGAAAGCAGAAATGTTTTTAATGTCATGTTGAGCCCTAAATATGAGTTAGTTCGGTGAAGATGTAAGGGAAACGAAAAGGCAAATTTTGCCTTTTCATTGTATTCGAAAACGCTGTTAAAAGCGTCCTGCTGCGCCCGGAAAGACTACGGGAGTTTCACTTCCGTCTTTCGCTACAGCACTGACTCCGAAAAAGTAATTATCAATAACAAGGTTAGTGAATTCCCACTCATTCACTTTCCCGATAAAGCGCGAATGTGTCCATTCCGGTTCGGTTGTCAGTCGCCAATGCACACGATACCCTGCGAGATTAACTGTATTTGAGGGCGTTTCCCATGAGAGTTTGGCTGAGGGCTGAACCGCGCCTGTTGCTTCAACATTTGTGGGGAAGGGTGGCGCGCCCGCCATACCCGCCAGTGTGATAGCATTTAGAGCTGTGAGCTTGGCGGCATAGCCTTCATCCACGCCTTCCATTGTGTCGCCATAAATGGTGCCGTTTTCCGTACGCAAGTCTTGATGCTGGCGATCGTAATGTTCGTGTGTTTCCATAATGCGGATGCCGGGAATACCGACTTTGTTGAAAGGGCGGTGATGGCCACCGCGTCCAAAACGGTCGAGGCGATAGACCATCATGACGTCTAAATTCGTCATATACTGATCGGCTTGCGATTTAACATATCGTGCTAAATTACGGGAAGGGCTGTCCACTTCACCGCCTGTAAAGCGCCGGCGACGAGCCTCTTCTTCTGTTTCATTGGCTCGTGTCCCTTCGGAGAAAACGCGTACGGTTGAGTTATCAATCACGCCATCAATCCCCGATATATTCGAAATCATATCATTGTTGAGAACGCCTTTTATTTCCCAACCTTTTTTCAACGCATAATCCGCAACGATTTCACCACCAAACAGTCCCTGTTCTTCACCGGATAATCCTGCATATATGATTGAACCCGCAAATTTATGTTTGGACAGGATACGGGCGGCTTCAATAGTTCCTGCCATGCCTGACGCATTATCGTTCGCGCCAGGGCTATCGGATGTACCGTTCAGCGGGTCTGTAACTCGGCTATCAATATCGCCGCTCATCATAACGTAGCGGTTTGGGTCAATTGTACCGCGTTGAATGGCGAGTACACTCACGACGTCCGTAGGTTCTGGGATGCGTCTCTTGCCCTCAATCGTGTCAGAGACATAGATCACTTCAAGACAGCCGCCGCACTCTTTTGAAATTTTCTCAAATTCAGCAAATATCCAACGCCTAGCTGCGCCTATACCCCGCATATTGGACTTGGTTTCTGACAATGTATGGCGCGTTCCGAAATCGACAAGCGTTTGAATGTCATTACGAATACGTGTTGGAGAAGGAGCCACCGCAATATCGTATAATTTGGTAACTTCCGATGGAGGTGCAGTGAATTTACTCTGCGCGAGTGTCGGCATGGAGGTGAGGGCAAGTATAGAAACAGAGATTACGGACAGCGCCGCATGTTTAGAAGGCCGCATAATTTATCCTGTGGAGACGGTTTTGAGTACTTGAGAATAAGACGATGAAAGGATCATTTTTTTGTTATGACCTTCCTTAGCTAGGGCTAGATGGAGAGCTTTCAAACGGTAGCAGGGAACAAACATATAAGCATGATGTTCAATGTGATAATTGACCCAATACGGCGCGAGGAAGATACGCGCAATTACATTGGCATGTGTTGTACGAGCCTGCCTGAGCGGTGTGGCATCATCTTCTGTCATGGCATGTTCCGCAATATTTCGAAGCCGTAAGACAAACATAAACCATGTCATAAGAGGCGCTAACCAAAGAGCAAAATAAGCCCACCAAAACCCCAATAACGTGAAAACTGCGAAGAGTAGCGCATTTGTCAGAACCGTTGCCCAAGGCGAGCCGGTCTTAAAAGCGTCATTGCCTTCCATTTTCGTTTTTCTAAAAGTAGCGAGTCGTAATCTCAGAAATGTTTGCCCCGTTATATCGCGTAAGAATTTCCTTTTCAAACTGGCCTTGGACACAGGAAATTTGGCAGAGAGAGGTAGGTCGGGGTCATTTTCGGTTTGGGCATAACGGTGGTGTTTTAAATGATAATGGCGATAGCCTTCCATATCGCCGCCATAGGGCGCAGCTAAAATATATTGTCCGACGAAATCATTTAGTCCTTTGGATTTGAACAAAGTTCGATGAGCGGCTTCATGCATGAGAATGGCCATGCCATGTTGACGTGACCCAACCATAAGAAAAGCGAATGTGAATGTTAGGATGTTGGGAAACGTTATAAAAAAAGCGATCGATCCCACTATAACCATCCAAACATGTAGGGTCAGCCAGATACCCCATATGTCAGAGCGTTGAGCCATTGGCTTCAAAAGCTGACTTGGAAGAAGGTTTGCATTAGAAGACATCAACCGTTCATCGCTTGGGCTAACTGGGATGTCAAATGGTCACGAGTTCACATTTTTATAACGCCGAAGCATATCTGACGTAGGCCCCTCGCAAAAAGGTGTTTTTATGAGACTTTTATTAGGCTAGAACCCAATAATATAAGGGGATTGTGATGCCACATCGTAAAATCGCGCTCATTCGCGGCTATAAGTCTTTTAGGGCCGGAGACTATGCCGAGCAGAAGGTGCTATATGAGCGTTTGGGTAAGTATGGACAGCACCCAAAGGTCATGCTTATTGCATGCGCCGACTCACGTGTTGATCCGACAGATATTTTTGATGCCTATCCTGGTGAAATGTTCGTCGTGCGTAATGTCGCAAATGTTGTGCCGCCGGTTGACCCTACCGGGGGATATCACGGCACCTCCGCCTCAATTGAGTATGCTGTCAAAGCGCTAAAAGTCGAAAGTATTGTGGTGATGGGGCATGAGAGTTGTGGCGGCATTCAAGGGTGCTTAGCGGGAATGGGAAAAGATAAAAATGCTGGATATGTCGGAAAGTGGTTGTCTCTCTTGAATGATGTCAGAGACAAAGTTCTTGCGCGCGATATATCGGAAGACGAGCTCCAATTTGAAATGGAACTCGAAAATGTAAGGCAGTCCATCAAAAATTTGATGACGTTTGATTTCGTCAAGGAGGCTATCGAGAATGATGAATTGAAGCTCCAAGGGGCTTATTTTTCAATTATCCGCGCACGGCTTCTGCTTTCTGACGAAAAAGGTGATTTTAGCGAAGTTGAGTCGATTTAAGCTTTACGCCTTTGAAGAAGGGCGGTCGGCGACGCTTCGATGCCATTTATGCAGCGCTTTAAACTCTTCTTTTGGAGCAACTTTAACCCAGCGCGAAAAATCAACAGCCACCATGGCTGTAATATCCGCAAAAGAGAAAACTTCTCCTGCGACAAAGGGGTGTTTTTGGAGTTGCGCGTCCAAATCTTCCCAAAAGGTTTCAATTCGTAAACGACCACGCTTCGCCAGCGCAGGAATTTGATCAATGTTTTGCCGTCCTGTCATTGCACGTCCCTTCATATGAGGAGAAGTGTTTCGTAAAATCTCTGCAATTGCGTAAAGCCCTTCAAACTCACACCGCCAATTCCATTCTGACACCAGGGCTTTTGAATAAGCATCCGTGCCGAGTAAAGGTGGATTGGGGAACTGATTTTCTAAATATACGGCAATCGCAATATTCTCGCTTATCACTTGCCCGTCATCAGTGACGAGCGCGGGTACAGCGCAACGAGGATTGATGACTTTGTAATCCTCGCTCATCTGTTCGCCTTTGATGAGGTCAACTTGCTTGCAGTCATACTCAACACTTTTTTCAGCCAATAAAATTCGTGTCCGACGGGGACTTGGCGCAGTGCGGCAATCGTATAAGGTTAGCATAACATATCCTCTTTTTATAAGAGCGGGAAAACAAGAATAGAGACTTCCATGACACTACAGGCCTCCATACTCAAATCAATTCAGCCGCATGTAAAAGATTTGGGAGAATTCGAGGTACGGCGCTCAATCCCTCAGGTTGGTCAAAAATCGATAGGGCCATGGGTGTTTTTTGATCATTTTGGCCCAGCAGAGTTCCCGCCGGGCGGCGGGATAAATGTACGGCCTCATCCTCATATAAATCTGGCGACAGTGTCCTATTTGTTTGAGGGAGAGATATTCCATCGCGATAGTTTAGGAAATGCGATGTCGATAGAACCTGGGGCTATAAATTTGATGGTGGCAGGGAAGGGTATAGTTCATTCTGAACGAACCCGAGAAGACTTAAAGAAAACAGGCTATAAACTGCATGGCTTGCAACTCTGGCACGCTCTACCTGAACAGGTGGAAGAGATTAATCCGGCTTTTTATCATACCCCGTCCAAAGATATTCCCTCGAAGACAGAAAACGGTGTATCGTACCGCGTTATGATGGGGGAAGCCTATGGTTTGATTTCACCCGTCAAAACTTTCTCGCCTATTTTATATGTCGAAGCAGAGATGACAGCAGGCTCAGAATTAGTTTTGCCCGAGGCAGACGAGTTGGGAGTCTATGTGGTCGAAGGAGAGGCGGAAGTAGACGGCGAACCTAGTCCCCTATTTATGATGAGTGTGCTGTCACCCTCTGCAAAAATGATTAAAGCCAAGTCAAAGACGCGACTTGCCATCGTTGGCGGCTCTCCGCTAGGCAAGCGTTATATGGAATGGAATTTCGTTTCATCACGACCTGAACGCATAAAACAAGCTAAACTGGATTGGCAGGAAAAGCGCTTTCCCAAAGTGCCCGGCGATGAAGATGAGTATATCCCATCACCAGATTAGAGTATATCCCATCACCAGATTAGATAAGCCTAATGGCTCTTAGTGAGTAGAGTCCGATTACAGCTAGAGTATAAAAAAAGAGAGAGACCTCAATGACTTATAAGCAAATGCTATCCACGATTGATGAAGTCGGCCAGCTGAAACTCGAACTCGTTAACCGAGATATGCCTAGTCCAAAGGCTGATGAAATCGTTGTGCGTGTTGATGCCACGCCAATCAATCCGTCGGACCACGGCGTTATGTTTGGGACAGCGGATGTAAATGCTGGGTCTTCTAAAGACGGCACTTTCATAGCTCCGGTTCCGCCGCAGACTATGGGACGTATGAAAGCGCGTATCGGGCAAGCCCTACCAGTAGGAAATGAGGGCGCTGGCGTGGTGATTAGCGCAGGAAGCAATGATTACGCACAGTCCCTTATCGGTAAAACCGTAGCAGTCATGGGCGGAGGCATGTATGGTCAATATCGTTGTTTGAACGCCATGATGGCTTTACCTTTAAACGAAGGATCTACAGCTAAAGATGGGGCGTCCAGTTTTGTTAATCCGCTGACAGCACTTTGCATGGTGGAAACGATGAAGTCAGAAGGCCACACAGCTCTCGTTCATACGGCTGCTGCGTCGAATCTAGGGCAAATGTTGAACCGAATTTGCCAAGATGATGATGTTAAACTTGTCAATGTTGTGCGCCGTGATTCTCAAGAGAAACTTCTCAAGGACATGGGTGCGAAATATGTCGTCAACAGTAGTTCTGATAGCTTTATGAAAGACCTAACGAACGCCATCCATGAGACCGGCGCAACGTTGGCATTTGACGCAACAGGGGGAGGTGCCCTGGCCTCTGACATTCTTACGGCGATGGAAGCGGCTGCGGCGCGCACGCCGGGGGCTTACAGTATTTACGGCTCGATTCATCACAAACAGGTCTATCTTTATGGCAGTTTGGATATGAGCCAAACAAGTCTCACACGTGGTTATGGTATGGCATGGGGAGTTGGGGGATGGCTTTTACCCAATTTTTTGGCCAAAGCCGGATCAGACGTAGCAATGCGATTGCGTAAACGGGTCGCTGATGAATTGACCACAACATTTGCTAGTCACTACAGCCATGAAATTTCTCTCAAAGAGGCTTTAGACGCGGATATAGTGAAGGCCTATAACGCCAAAAAAACAGGCGAAAAATACCTTATTCTTCCCCAAAAAGACCTATAGGTCTAATGGCGTGGCTCTGTTGCCTATCGATAAGGATTTAACGTGACGAAACTCGGTTTCTCACAAAAAAGCTTCAAGCGTCTAAATGGGCGTTACCTCTTTTACAGTTCGGTCGAATTTTGTCGGCCAAACGAAATTTAAGGGCACGATATTTGCATCAATATACATAAATTAGCGGGCGCGACATTATGCAAGATAAGAAATATATATCTGAGCCGACTTTCAGTTTGAATAAACAAGAATTGACCGGCCAAAGAGCCGCCTTGGAAAAGCGTTTGAAAGATCTTGAGTGGCAGATATCATTCGCTAAAAATCAAATCTTTTACTGCGAAGAGAAGCGATCTCGGCACACGGAACAATTACAGGAGTTTAGGGATAGGGCACGTGAAGAGTTAAAAAGGCTTGGACCGGCTTAAGACACCGATTCTCTAAGCCGCAAAAATTTGCGTTGGGTCTCTAAAGCTTTTAAATTCGAGGGCATTTCCACTAGGATCAAGAAAGAACATTGTTGCTTGTTCGCCGGTTTGACCTTCAAAGCGGATATATGGATTGATGACGAATTCTGTTTGATATTCAACAAGACGATCTTTTAGCCTGTGCCATATGTCCCACTCCAGCACGGCCCCAAAGTGACGAACAGGGACCTTTTTATTATCCACTTCATTAGTCACGTCAGGTTTCTCAAAGGCTTCTGGCTTGACATGGAAAGAAAGCTGATGACCAAAGAAATCAAAATCAATCCAGTTCTCTGCCTCTCGTCCTTGCGCGCAGTTTAGAACTGTTTTGTAAAAGTGCCGCGTCTTTTCCTTGTCTTTGACAGGATAAGCTAGGTGAAACGCTAGGGATCTCTGGGGTTTATCTTTGTTCATTAGACTTGCCTAATTTATTTTGGGCCATAGGCGTAATCACCGCCTTTTTCGAGAGCTTTTAAATAGGCTGGACGTTTGTGAATCTTCGCAACATAATCCAAACAGGCTTCATAGCCGTTAAGCCGTCCACGCGCCTTAGCAGCCTCTAGCGGAAAAATCATTTGGAAATCTGCACCCGTTAACTCATCGCCCGCAAAATAATCGTTTCGTGTCAGTGAGTATTCGCAATAATCCAATATCGCTTTGATCTCTGCCATAATGAGCGGCTGAATAGGGGCGGCGGCTTCCCCAAGGTAGCCTGTATATAGTGCCAATAAGAGCGGCAGCATGGCCGAGCCTTCGGCGAAGTGAAGGAAATGCACGTAATCAACATAGGATTGCGTATTTTTTTCTGGGCGGAACCGTCCCTCGCCATACTTATCTAAAAGATAGACGATAATGGCGCCAGTCTCTGCCACAACAAGGTCATCATCCTCAATTACCGGACTTTTCCCTAAAGGGTGTATCGCTTTTAACTCCAGAGGCGCACGACTTGTCTCAGGGTCGCGTTGATAATGCTTAATTTCGTAATCAACCCCTAATTCTTCAAGCATCCATAGAATGCGTTGCGAGCGGGAGTTGTTAAGGTGGTGTACGGTAATCATGACCCTTTATGGGCGAATGAGACAGTCTTATGCAAGGACATTTTTGCGGCCGTCGGCTCCTCGAAATTGTAGGGACGTCACGCCGCCGTCTATGTAAACATCAACATTGTTAATCTGATTGTCGACCATAGGCCGCATGATTTTTGCCTCAATCGACAGGCTCTTGAGTGGCAGCCGCACATAACCTTCCTGATAGGTGTATACATTTCGCTTTTCAATTTCCGCCCCCAGAAGCGTAAGTGGCACAGGTTGTCCTTCTTGGGTTAGCGAGAAGTTTTTCTCCACATACAAAGCCATTTGAGCCCGTGGTCGGAGTAGGGTGAGGTCAGCAGAGTCGATAATGCCGAACTGGAATAGAGTCGATTCTGTGTCATGCGTATGAAATGTGTGCACGATATCGACTTTACCTGTTTGCCCCGAGATATCGACGCGCGTTTCCGTTGTCGTAAGCCTATGGGCAAAGGCTGGCATAGGCAGGCATGCAAGGGCGAAAGTCGGCAAAAGGGATAAAACCTTTCGCCTGTTAGGGTCTAAGTGATGCTGCTGAAGATCAAGCGCCATAGGGTAATCTTACTCGCGGCCCAACATCTTCTCTAGCGTACGGCGGAGTGAGGACTTCTTTTTTTCATCTCGCGTTCCATTTGATTTTGTATTTTGATCGTTTACGGGCTTATCATTCGAAGCACTTTCATCCTGCGTTAGAGGAACTGATTTTTCATTGTCATTGCTGGCGCCTTTTTTGTCGTTTTTCAATTCCACTAACATGTCAGCCATCATGGACGACGCCCGATAATTAGACTTGTACATCTTGATCCGATTTTCGGAAATGACTGGCGGGAAACTATTATTGTCATAATTCGAATCCGCTGTTTGATGTTTCGAATCCAGAGCAATCGAAACAATTTTTCGGGGTCGTACAATGAGTTTCGTAACAGCCTCGCTGTTACGGCGCCAAATTTCAACTGGTACCATATAGTCTTCTGTTTCGCCGTCTGAATAGGTCAGCGTAAGAGGAAGCGGAGAGAGCAAACCGCCGACATTTTTGAAATCTACAAAATAGTAAAAATCGTCATCTTTCATCGCGCGCTCATAAACCTCTTTTTCCCATCCTTTGAGACCTTTCAGGAACGATTTGAATCTGTTTCGGTCCTTATTTGTAACCTCAAAGCGATCATTCTCGGTATAGAAGTCATTCAGTTCAGGGAAACGCTCTAAGCGGGTTTCAAGCCCTTCTTCACGGTTTCGGGTTTGTGTGATGGTTTCAGGGGTTCGCTCATTAAACTCATTACGATCTTTGTCTTTCTCGATTTCGGGGTTTTGCGAAGAAATTTTGTACTGCCGAACATCAGTAATCGCCATGTCCACATGTTCTGTATCAAAGAACCAACCGCGCCAGAACCAATCAAGGTCAACGGCAGAGGCATCTTCCATAGTTCGGAAGAAGTCAGCGGGTGTCGGACGTTTAAAGCGCCAACGTGTCGCATATTCACGGAACGCGAAATCAAACAACTCTCTCCCCATGACCGTCTCTCGCAATACCATGAGGGCTGCCGCGGGCTTCGAGTAAGCATTTGGGCCGAACTGTAAAACCGAGTCAGATTGGGTCATAATCGGCACTTGGTTGGAACTGGTCATATACCGAGAGATATCATCCAACGGATTGTTGGAACCCCAACGGCTGATAGGGAAATTCTCTTCCCACTCATATTCCGCCATATATTCAAGAAAAGTATTAATGCCTTCATCCATCCATGTCCAACGGCGCTCATCGGAGTTTACTGTCATCGGGAAGTAAATATGGCCGACTTCATGGATAATAACGCCAATCAGTCCGTATTTGATACGACGAGAATAAGTTACATCGCCTGACTTTTCATCCTCGGACGGGCGATAACCATTAAACGTTATCATCGGGTATTCCATGCCGCCGCGTTCCCAAGAGTTTACGGATTGAGCAACAGGGTAGGGGTAATTAAAGGCAAATTTATTGTATACTTCCATTGTATGGACAACAGCGTGTGTTGAGTACTGTGACCAAATTGGGTCGGCTTCTTTCGGGAAGAAGCTCATGGCGGTAACTGTGGGGTTGAATTCATCGTCCTGTTCAAAGAGCATAGCGTCCCAAATATATTTGCGGGAACTTGACCATGCAAAATCTCGGACATTATCAGCCTTAAATTTCCAAGTCTTTGTCCCGCGAGCTTTGGATTTTTCGTTCTCTTCGGCTTCCTCAGGCGTAACGATGTAGCGTGTTTCTTTCGTTGAGAGGTTTGCAAGACGATTACGTTGCTTCGTCGTTAAAACGTCACGTGGGTTTTGTAGGACACCAGTCGCAGAGACAATATGGTCTGCGGGAACAGTAAGGTTGACCTGGTAGTCACCAAATTCCAGCGTAAATTCACCACGACCTAAAAATTGTTTGTTCTGCCATCCTGTATAGTCAGTGTAAGCGGCCAAACGTGGGAACCATTGTGCCAAGCCGAAGATATAGTTATCTTCGTCTTCGAAATATTCGTAACCCCCACGGCCGCCAACGGCGACTTCGTCGATTATATTATGATCCCAATCAATGTTGATGATTGTCCGTTCGTCGGGTGCGAGAGGGGTTCTCAGGTCAATCCTCATCATCGTGTCATTGATGACATATTCCAATTTTCGGCCATTTTCATCGGTAACGGCTTTAAACTCGAAACCGTAATCCCGATCTTCCTGCGCTTGACTATATCGCAGACTTGAGAAAGAAACACGGTCACTGACGCCGCGTCCGTCACCGCGACTTGAACCTGCTGCTGCCGCTGTTGAGCTTTCGCGAGCCAGACTACCATCTTTAAAGCGGTTCTGATCTAAGGCCACCCAAATATAGTTCAAGGGATCAGGAGAGTTATTGATGTAATCAATGCGGGATTCCGCTATGATACGACGTTTATC
>CAZMEN010000060.1:0-3780 GCA_964565335.1 uncultured Algimonas sp.
GTTCTGAGGACACTATCGTCCCGGCAGATGACGTAAATCGTGTCGTTGACAAAATCCGCGTCCAAAAAGGACATGTCATTGAGACCCACCTTATTGAAGGTGCAGATCATTTCTACAAAGACCATTTGGAAGAGACGCTTGAGGTTATCGAAGAATATCTCGATGAAAATCTCGACCCTCGCTACTCTCCTCCTCGCGAAATGCGATACATCGAAGGCTAAATCAAACCCCGCACTAAGCGGGGTTTTTATTTCTCATACTTGGAACCTACTCGTTCAAGATCGCATCAATACGGCGCTGTGCAATCGGGTGATAGCCCGGTCTTGCCCCGGCATAGACACGACTGGCCCATTCAGAATTGTCACTCCCTTCCAACGCTGCGTAGAGGCGGTAGATGAATTTACCGCGCCCGACGGTCATCAGGAAATTTTCCAATGCCGGATAGGCTTCATCATAACCGCCTTTAATGGCTTGCATATACCACGCAAAGGCTGTTTCCGCATTCTGCGTCCCTGTTAGGCTGAAAGTATTATCCAACTGCACGAACTGAGCTTCGCTAAGAGAAGGCAAGCTATTAATAAAATGGAGCCATTCATGCGTTGACCAATTTGCAGCTGTTGCCTTCAAAGCCGCCACATTGCCGCCTTCCAACCAGGCTTGAGAGGCCTGATCCACTTCGGCGAATGCCTGTGATTTCGGGTTTCGTGCCGTATCAGGCAAACCCGACTCATAGACCCAAGCATTGATTTCGGCATCCGTCACAGCGTCAGGGTTTTGCGACCGCAAATTATTGTCAAGATACAACAAGAAATCTTCAGTCGTAACGCTTTTAAATGCATTCTCATTGAACCAGCTTTTTAGGAACGGGTCGAAAGCTTCGCGGCCAAATCGGTCCTCAAGGAAGAATAAGAAATTCGCGCCCTTTAAATAGGAGACAAGCGTGAAAGCCTCATCAGGATGCGCCATATCAGTTGGTAGTTTCAGACGGGTCAGCTCGGGGCGTTTAGCTTCTGAAATAGACCGCTTAAGGCCTTCCATATCCAAAGCTTGCTCCATCACTGCTCGGCGCTCTCCATAAAGGTCTTCCATGATACGGTTTTCAACATAAGAGGTAAAACCTTCATTGAGCCAGGCATCAATCCAACTCGCATTCGTGACCAAATTGCCAGACCAGCTATGCGCGAGTTCATGAGCCACAACATTGGTCAGGCTTTTATCCCCGGCTACTAAAGTCGGAGTCAGGAAGGAAAGCCTCGGGTTTTCCATCCCGCCAAAAGGGAAACTTGGCGGCAGCACAATCAAATCATAACGGCCCCAACGATAAGGCCCGTAAAGCGCCTCATTAGCGTCTTCCATCATTGGCGTTTCTGAAAACTCTTCGGCGGCAGCGTCCAAAATATATTCTTCAGCATAGACGCCAATCGTGTCGTTAATCGCTTTAAATTTGATGTCTCCAACAGCGATGGCAATCAGATAGGAAGGGATCGGTTGCGGCATGTCGAATTTGTAAGACCCGTCCGCCTCTTGGTCGCCTTGCGAGGCACTCATGAGCGGGCGCAAACCGTCCGGCACACGCAAGGTCGCACTATAGGTATGACGCACGGCGGGCGTGTCCTGCAAAGGTGCAATTGTTCGGGCATTAATCGCTTGGGCTTGGGAGAAAAGATAAGGGTTTTCTTTTCCGGCTGTTTGCGCGGGTGAAAGCCATTGCAGCCCTTCAGCTTCGGGCGATGTTTTATAAGAAATGCGAATTTGATTCGTGTCGGAATGAAGAGGAACAATGAGAGCAGAGCCCAACACGGTGTCATCGGGGCCAACCACAAATTCAGCAGAATCCTGCACCTTACCATCACGCAATCGTTCTACGCCGCGAATGGTCAGATCTTTCGTATCAAGTGCGAAACTATTAACGCCGCTTTTCAGACGTTCAAAATCAATCGTTGCTACACCGTCCAAAACTTTATCCTCAAAATTGACGTCGAGGTTCAAATCTAGATGTGTAATTTGCAGCTCGTCGTAATTGGCATAGGTGAATTTGTCGTCTTTTGAGACAGAACGTGTGGAAATGACCGTTTCTTTGGCAGTTTCATCTTTTGAGGTCGTCTCGATATTATTACAGGCAGTCAAAACTGTGGACGCCGCAAACAGGCCGATAAAGATCGGTTTCGTGAAGGACATTCTTTTCTCCGAATGATTGAATTCTAAAATTGGCGTGACGCTACCAGACTCACCCAAAGCTTCAAGCCTGCTTTACTTTACGGATAAGCGACAACGCCGCCGCACAGAGGTTGCGGCACCCCTGTTGTTCCAGGGAAACTAATCGGTAATCCGCGCAATGTGCGGACGGCCAGATAGGCAAAAGCTTGTGCTTCGAGTGCGTCGCCGTCCCATCCGACCGCTTCGGCTTTCATGACCATGGGCTCAACATGCATATCGAGCATGCCCATAATGGCAGGGTTATGGCGTCCGCCCCCGCAGACTATGACGGTGTCTGGTTTGAAGGCGCGCAAATCCCGCGCAATGGATTGAGCGCAAAAACTTGCCAATGTTGCTGCGCCATCCTCTACGCTCACATCTTGCATATCAGCCAAAATATCGAAATCATAGCGATCCGCTGATCTCGGTATTGGCCTCTTAAAAAAAGGACGCTCCATCCAACGCTTTATAACGCTAAACATGGGGGTTCCCGCTAAGGCATGCACGCCATCCTTATCAAATGATGCACCCGTTTCCTTTTCAATGTAACTATCCAGAGGCCCATTGCCCGGCCCACAATCCGTTGCGATGATAGGTGCATTACCGTCAATCAATGTCATATTAGAGACGCCGCCAATATTTACAACGGCAATGCGGCCCTCCAATTTGGAATAACGGCTGAGGGCTTGATGATAAATCGGGGCTAATGGCGCGCCCTGCCCGCCCGCTCTTACATCTACTGACCGAAAATCATAGACGCACGGGATATTAAATTTTGTCGCCAAGGTTTGGCCGTTGCCTAGTTGGAGTGTCTGGCCTTTATCCATTTCGATTGCAGGTTGATGAAAGACGGTTTGGCCGTGATAACCGATGACATCCACGCCTTCATAGCCCAAAGCTTTTATGGCTTTCACATGTGCCTCATCGACATAATCAGATCCTATTTGAAGGCTATTGGGCGGCGGCCCTTTGAATTTCCAAGCAAGCGCTGTTTTGACGGCTTCTTTTACGGGCCGCGCTTCATCGGGAAAGTCTATACAAGTCGCGCGGCCAAACCCGAAAATTTCTTCGCCGTCCGTTTCAATAATGGCCGCGTCCACACCATCCAATGATGTGCCGCTCATGAGGCCAAGGGCGATATAGCGTTTGTTTTCCATCACCTTAGCCTTTGACATGATTTGCCCACTTGATAGAAGCCGCAAAGTTCAAAAATAAGACTTTAATTATGACTGATTACACATCCGACCTAATGAAAACGCTGACTGAGCGCGGTTTTCTTTATCAATGTACTGATGAAGCGGCTTTAGACAAAGCTGCCGCAAGTTCTGTTGTCACAGGATATATCGGATTTGATTGTACCGCGCCGAGCCTTCATGTCGGCTCGCTTGTGCAGATTATGATGTTACGTCATCTACAAAAATCAGGCGGTCGTCCGATTGTCCTTTTGGGCGGCGGCACGACCAAAATCGGCGACCCGTCTATGAAGGACAAAACCCGGCCTATCCTGACCGATGATTTGATCGATTTTAACAAAAGCGGCATTCGCACCGTCTTTGATAAATTTCTGGATTTTGACGGGCCCAA
>CAZMEN010000060.1:3790-10361 GCA_964565335.1 uncultured Algimonas sp.
AACTCATTGAAACAAATAAGCAGGGTATCAAACAAGTATTCTCTAAATTCATCGACTTCGAAGGACCGAACGCCGCTATTTTGGCCGATAATGCAGATTGGCTGGATGCTCTTGGTTACATAGAATTTTTACGTGAGGTCGGGCCACAATTTACAATCAACCGTATGGTAACAATGGAAACGGCTAAACGGCGCTTGGAAAATGAGCTGCCGATGACATTTTTAGAGTTCAACTACCCGCTCCTGCAAAGCTATGACTTTGTTGAACTATTCCGGCGCCATGGCTGCACGCTTCAACTTGGCGGGTCTGATCAATGGGGTAATATCGTGACGGGTGTTGATCTCACGAGGCGTCTTGAGGGAAAAGACGTCTATGGTTTTACAACACCGCTCATTACCACGGCTTCAGGCGGTAAAATGGGAAAAACAGTTGATGGTGCGGTTTGGCTAAATGGCGATACAGCAGTCAGCGCGGAACATGTTCGAAGTCCCTATCAGTATTGGCAATTCTGGCGAAATACAGAGGATGCAGATGTTGGCAAGTTTCTTCGCCTGTTTACAGATTTGCCCTTAGGTGAAATTGCTGACCTTGAAGCCCTTGAGGGCGCCGACATCAACACGGCCAAAATCGTTCTCGCAAATGAAGCCACGAGATTATTGCACGGAGCAGATGCTGCGAAGGCCGCTGAACAAACAGCTACTCAAACATTTGAGCAAGGCGGGGCGGCTGAGGGTTTGCCAACCGAAGATATTTCGATAGATGATCTCAACTCGTTTGGTGTGTTGGCGGCTACTGTAAAGTTAGGCTTAGCCGGATCAAACGGCGAAGCCCGCCGCCACATCAAAGCCGGTGCGTTGAAAGTTAATGATGAGAAAGTCACAACACACGAACGTAAGCTGTCTTCTGATGATATTCAGGGCGGTGTCGTGAAGATTTCAGTGGGTAAGAAAAAACACGCTCTTTTAAAAGTCGTTTAATCTAGCGTCTCTAGTCTTCGGCATCTTACTCGGGTTTAGATTCCTTTTCGTCTCGGATATCGTCTATAGTCAATATATCGTCTCGTTTCTTCCGAAAAATACCGCGTAAAAACCCTGGCGTCAAAGCAGAGAGTGGATTCACGGCAATCTGTGTTTTTTCAAATGGGCCTTTAACGGTGTAGCTCAGCGCGAAGACTCCTTCCCCCTCTTTGCCAACAACAATATCTCCCAAGAGCGGAATGTCTCCTAAAAGCGAGTTTGCAGTGTAAGCAGGCACTAGAGCACCGTCTATATCAACAGCTCTGTCTTGGAGGTTAACGTCACCTTCGCCTGTCATGCCTAATGACGGGCCGTACATACGCGCGTCGCGCACACTGATATTACCCGCCAAAATCTGAAACGGGGCCTCAAAACGTTCAAACGCCAAGCCCTCACCGCTGAGCGTATTGAATAGCCCTGTTAAAGACCCAAGGGATAAAAGCTGAGCTAAAACAGGGGCTTCGGTAATTGAAAAATCATCTATTATGGCCTTTCCAACATAAGGCCCGTCTTCACCTGGCAACGGTAAAGTTCCTGTCAAAGAGAAAGCGCCGCCACGCAAACTTTTCACTCCAAAGAAAGCTTCTGCAACCCTGGCTGCATCAGGGAACTCAACGACAACTTGCCGTTCCTTTGCGGCATCATCCGTTTTCATCAAAATTTGAACAGGGCCTTCAGTGGATTCAGCCTGCAAACTTAATCCCGTCATAGCCAGGCCATTATGGGCAAAACGCATTTCGGCATCATTGACTGAAAACTGTGAGTCTAATATTAATTCCTCAATCTTCGCATCCATATTAATAGGAATTTCAAAAGCGGATGATTGTGTGTTCAAAGATCGATCGATGAGAGACGAAATGTCTAACTTTCTTCCGAAAAGCTCGGCCTCAAACGCTTCGCGTGTTGTATTGGGGTACAACACAATAGCGGCGTCAATAACATCGCCAATTTTGACGGTGTTGAGTTTTAAAGCTTCCAAAGCGAAATCTGCACTAAGGGATATAGCCCCTTGAATGTTCAGGTCTGGCGCCTCCATCTGGAATTTCTGTACTGCCGTTCCTGTTTCGCCTCGCGTCAAAGCCGCAGAAAGGTTACCACTTTGACCAATAGGTTTATTCCAATACTCGCCAAAGTTCATTTCCGCATTCGATAAGTCCGCCATTAACGTAGCCGAAGACACATTAATCCCTAGGCCTGTTGCCCGTATATCGACTTCTATCGGGCCATCAAAATATTCACGAAATCCAAAACCTAGCTGATCATAAATCTCTGAATTCATGCTTCCAAAGACGTGATAACGCGTATGCGTTGCGCCATTATCGAACGTCTCTTTCCAATTCAAATTAGTACGCCATGGACCAATATTCACAAGCCCTGTAACCGACATACTATTGGCATTAGCAACCATTGAAACATCAGCACTATTCAATTTATGTGGCCCAATCGCGAAAGGCCCGCTCACATTTTCGAATTCACCGCTGGCGCTGTAACGAATTCTACTTTTATCAAAAAACTCCAACAAAGGGCGAGAAACAACCAATTGAACAGTCCCCGTCCCTTCGATTGTATCGGGGGCCACGCCATAACGGTCTGCGTACCGAAAAGGCTCTTGATTTATGAGCGCCAAGAGATCGGATGCCTGGCCCGTTGCATTAGCGGTTAAAATTAGATCGCCGCCCTTGGGCCGCAAACGTGGAATATCAACTTGACTCGGAAGAACTTGAACAGGCCCAATCATCCCGCGATCAAGTTTAAATACGAGAGAATTATTCGTAATTTTTGTTGTTCCCCACGCCTTGGTCATAGGCGTCATAGTCGAAATATACCGAACGGTGGAATCACGTACCGTATAATCCATATCCATTTTTTCTTCAGAAAATGCACCTTCAGTGTTAAGGCCATATTCCGTACTAAAAGATAAGCTATCAACATCTCCATCTAAAACGGATCTCTCCAGCCAGCGTCTTGCGCCATCAGCAAATTTAACGGGCCAGACGTCCAATAACTCAGCAGGGGTTAAGAGGCCCGACATAACGCCGTCAGCCTGTAGGCTTTCCAATTCCTTATTCGACGCATTCGGCCCAACAGCCCCTTTGACGAAAAACGTGCCCTCAAATGAGTGAGACCCACGATCCAATTGATACCTTTCAACGGCCAACTCTCGGGAATCAACGTCCAGTGTCCCACGTAAATCTAGCGATTCGAATAAAACAGGCTTGCTGAACACCGGCGTGGCATCCCAAAGTAATGATTTAAATTTGAGGTCAAAGAGCGGGGAAGAATTAGCATTCCCATCACTGAGAGCACCCAATTCCGACAAAGCGCCTTTTGCCGTGAAACTTGTCAGGTTCGATGTCAAGTCGAACTGCTCAATACGCATAATAGCATCGCCTGCATTAAGCTCAGCGCGGGCCTTAAATAGACTGACTTCAATCGGTTCTTGCCCATCAATGAGTTCTAATTGCCCTGCGTCAACCGTTAGGTCGATATCGGCCTCGCGTAATCCTTTGCTACGCGAGAAAGAAAAATGTCCCGAAATATCAACTGGCGCATTTAGTCGCGTCAAATCTTTAAAGCGCCCACTCCTGGGGCCATATAAATTTGGGTTCAGAGCTGTTGCACTATATTGCACATCAAAACTATCGAATACTCTATCTGCATTAACCGCCAAAGATACTGGCGTTTCAACATCTGTAGTCTGACTCTCCAATAAAGCCGAGAGGGCGAGGTTTAGCGCTTCATTGACACGCTCAAAACTCAATGAAACCTCATTAAGTTCGAGGTTTATATCGTTGTTTTTATTTACATAGAAAGCTGTAGCGTTTGAAACTTCGACCGAAGTTACACCGTCAAAATCCAATTGCGCCTCTCCCGCTGGCGTGGCCCGGCGACCTTCCCATACAGGCCCGAGGCGACCCAAGTTTTCTGGCGAACCTAAACCCGCTTTGATGCGTCCTTTTTCGTCCTCAGTCCAACTCACCACTCCCCCGCTCAAAACAACGCGGCGCGGAGTCAGTTTGCCTTGGCGCACTTCTCTAAGGGGGAAATAGCTTTGCAATTCAGAAAGTGTTTGTACGGAATTACCGTCCTTATCTTTGATGATGATATCCCTCCCAGTGAAGACGATATCATCGGTCGCCGGATACCAGTCCAACTGCATCTTTGGGATATCAACCCCTGCTCCCGCAACGACCTCTGCGAAAAACAACCCGACATTATTGTTCGCTTGTGATATATCGACGGATTGTTGGGTTAATAAGAATGACAAGGCGTAAAGCCAGACAATAGCCAACCCCATGGCAACTGCGCCAAATTCAGCAAATAAACGCCAAGACCGATAACCAATGCGCTTTCCCAAATAAAGAGCGACCTGCCCTTTCGTCCGAGGAACGGGACCTGTACCCTTTGACTGACTGGCTGTTGTTTTTTCATTCATGGTCAAAGAGGCTCTAGCCTTCCCCAATCCTTATGGCTATGGGCGCGTATGTAATTACAATAGTCATTAAGAGAGGGTTTATAAAATGAGTGACTTAAAAATTGGTGATAAAGCACCTAACTTTTCTGTCGAAGGCGATGGCGGGACCTCGATCTCTTTAAGTGACTTTAAAGGGCAAAACGTCGTTTTATATTTTTACCCAAAAGACGACACACCCGGATGTACGAAAGAAGCTATTGGGTTTTCAGAGCTGAAACCCGAATTCGATGCTGCGAGCTGCGCCATTATCGGTGTGTCGAAAGATACAGCCGCAAAACACGACAAATTTATTGCAAAGCATAGCCTAAAAATTCGCCTCGGCGCAGATACCGAAGGCGAAATTGTCGAAGCTTACGGAGTGTGGGTTGAGAAAAATATGTACGGGAAAAAATATATGGGCATTGAGCGAGCAACATATCTAATCGATACGAATCAAGAAATCGTTCAAATTTGGAGAAAAGTGCGAGTTAAAGACCACGTTGAAGCTGTTTTGGATGCCGTGAAAACGCTCTAAAAGGCTTTTATAGACTCATGCCGAACCGCGCTGTTTCTGCCGTTAACCTTGCAATCACTGTCTTAGAGACGCCCAGCCCGCTTCAAAAAGCTGAAGCGGGGTTGCTAATGAGACGTATATGGCTTGATAAAAGGCACAAACTTTCTTCCCCTGTCGTGAAACACCCTCCGGCCAAGCCTGCCCGCCCGCAAAAACCTGACCTAGTTACTCCTTCGGATGTGCCAAGGCGGCGTCTAGGGTCAGTAGAAGGGCGTGGAGCTCTTCTTCACGCTATCGCCCATATTGAGCTGAATGCTATTGACTTGGCAGCTGACATGATAGCCCGCTTCTCTACAAATGACCTTATTTCTAGTACCGTTCAGACAAGTTTTATCGACGATTGGTCAAGGGTTTGCGCGGAAGAATGTAAGCATTTCAAACTCTTATCTCACCGCCTGAAAGAAATAGACTTACAATATGGTGATTTCCCAGCCCATAACGGCTTGTGGGAAGCCGCAGATGCGACGCGTAACGATATTGCTGCCCGACTGGCGATAGCCCCCATGGTATTGGAGGCAAGAGGGCTAGATGTAACCCCGCCTATGATCAAAAAAATGAGCAATGTGGGAGACGAAGCCAGCGTCGCAATCCTTAAAATCATTTATGACGAAGAAATTGACCACGTGAGGATAGGAGCGAAATGGTTTCAATACATCGCTGAACAGAAAAATCGATTGCCGACAACCTACTTTCATGAATTGGTCGGCACATATTTTGCAGGAAAATTGAAACCGCCATTCAACGTACAAGCGCGAACACTGGCAGGGTTGACTGAGGACTACTACAAACCATTAGCAAATTCTTAACTACGAAAGTGTCTACAGGACTCGAAAATTAATGTTTTTCACCCGTAAAACCACTTGAAGTCTACAAAGGGTTTGTGGTCTAACCAAATAAAACGAATAGGGACCCATGATAAACGACGTTTTTACGGATACGCGGCAGCGAATCCTAAAACATTTTCCGGAACGTCAAATTTACCTCCGCTCAGGGGGTGAAGTAAAATATTATGTCCTGTCAACACGTGTCCAAATTGGTTTCGTTGGCCTTCTCTCATTTATGTCACTGTGGTGTGTAACGACCATATTGAACATTTTCCTTGGCTATCACCCATTTAGTACTCCTACCGACTCCATGAATGCCAAGACGGCCGAAATGGAAAGGCTTCTTGCGAGCAAATCAGCCGAATTGTTAAATGCCGAATTGATGCTGAACGAACAACGTCAGAGTTTTGAAACAATGGCAAAGAGCTTTGAAGAGAAACACATGGCAATTTCGCAACTCGTTGACACGAACATGACCACACCGCAGGCTGTTTTACCTACCGTCAGTTACGCGTCCAACCGCGTCCTCATGTCTCCAGCAACCCGTGATCCAGCCCCTCGAACGGCCAGAACGACTGTTACTTCAGCAGCTTTTGCTGAAACAGGGTTGAGAATTGATCGGTCTTTGAACAATCTCGACAGGACACAAAATAAAATACTGGCATCGGCTGAGCTGAAAACACTGGACAGAATTGAAAGTAAT
>CAZMEN010000060.1:10371-11552 GCA_964565335.1 uncultured Algimonas sp.
CGCCACGAACATGCAGGTGGATAGTGTTTTGGAACGCGGCCCATTCGGCAAAGGAGGTCCCTTCATTCCTTTGGATGGCCAAGATGTGACCCTAACTAATGGCGAATTCGGCCCGCGTGTTACAAGCATCCAAGCCCGTTTGGCAGAAGCAGAAGCACTAGACAAAGCTTTGAATTCACTCCCTCTTGGTCACCCAGTGTTGAGTGAGACCTACAAAACTAGTCGGTACGGCATGCGTCAAGATCCATTTACAAAGCGCCCGACATTTCATGAAGGTCTTGATTTCGGGGGGCGGAGTATGGCCCCAATTGGCGCCACGGCAGACGGCATCGTATCATTTGTCGGTAGAAATGGCGGGTATGGTCGTGTTGTTGAAATCGATCATGGGCACGGCTTCGTAACACGCTACGCGCATCTGAAGAAAACTTTCGTTAAGCGCGGTCAAGCTGTTAAGAAAGGCGACAAAATTGCTGGTATGGGCAGTTCCGGCCGCAGTACAGCGACTCATCTTCATTATGAAATCCACTTCGATGACCGGGTTTACGACCCAGAGAAATTTTTAAAGGCCGGACTCTATGTTCAACAAGACCAACAATAACGCACCCACAGCAGAAGCGCCAAGAAAGAACGCGACGCAAGCTGTCAGGGCATCGAGCTCTGTCCCCTCTATTCTGGCCAATGATTTGATTATTACTGGTGACATCAAAACTGCTGGAGATGTACAAATCGACGGACGCTTGGATGGCAACATCAAAGCTGGCCGCGTCACTGTAGGCGAAAAAGGGATTATAAACGGGAAAATCGTTGCCGAAATCGTCAATGTTCGTGGTAAGGTAACCGGTAAGGTTGACGCGCTAACGATTGAATTGGCAGACACTGCCAATGTTCAAGCGGATTTGATTCAAGATAAACTTGTAATCGCCAATGGCGCCTTCTTTGACGGAAAATGCACACGAAAGTCTGCGCCTGCTGCAGCGGTGAAAAAAGCCCCCGTTGCAACGGCCCCTAAAAAATAAGTTTAAGCAACAATTTTTATAGGCGATTAATCCGAAAAAGCTGCCTCTTGAGGTAGCTTTTTGATTCTGCAATTTAATAATATATTGCGACTAAGCTTCATCGTCCGCAGATACGCGTGCTGATAAAGCGGCTGCCATGAACATATCTAGCTTACCGTCCAGAAC
>CAZMEN010000060.1:11562-17113 GCA_964565335.1 uncultured Algimonas sp.
CACCCGATGTGTCCGAAGTTTCCACACCCGTCCGCAAGTCTTTGACCATCTGGTAGGGTTGCAGCACATAAGATCTAATTTGATGCCCCCACCCAATGTCTGACTTATTATCCGCTTCGGCTTGAGCTGCAGCTTCGCGCTCTTGGAGTTCCTTCTCATAAAGCCGCGCTCGCAACATGTCCCAAGCTTGTGACCTATTCTTATGCTGACTACGGTCATTCTGACACTGCACCACGATACCTGTCGGCTCATGCGTAATACGCACAGCAGAGTCCGTTTTATTGACGTGCTGGCCGCCTGCACCAGAGGCGCGGTAAGTATCTACACGACAATCAGATTCATTGATGTCTATCTCTATTGTATCATCAATTTGCGGGTAAACCCAGACTGAAGCAAAGCTAGTATGGCGTCGCGCAGAACTATCAAAAGGTGAAATACGGACTAAGCGATGCACTCCGGACTCGGTTTTAAGCCAACCGAATGCATTGTGTCCTTTGACCTTAATCGTCGCGGATTTAATTCCTGCTCCGTCGCCGTCTTCATATTCAATCGTGTCGACTTTCATGCCGCGTGAGTTCGCCCAGCGTGAATACATGCGCAGAACCATTTCCGCCCAATCTTGAGCTTCTGTTCCGCCTGCACCCGGATGGATTTCTACAAAGCAATCATTTGCATCGGCTTCGCCGGACAGTAAAGCTTCCAGCTCTGCTTCGGCGACTTTGGCTTTCACCTTTTCGAGCGCATGCGCGGCGGCGTCTTGCATTTCAACATCGTCATCCATCTCGGCCAACTCAGCGAGTTCGACATTATCCGACAGCTCAGTCTGGAACTTAGCAATGGCCTCGAAAGCGCTTTCCAAACTGGAGCGCTCCTGCATGAGAGTTTGCGCGGATTGGGGGGAGTCCCAAAAACTCGGATCCTCTGCCATCGCGTTCAGTTCTGCAAGGCGATGCTCCGAGGGCTCCCAGTCAAAGACGCCTCCTCAGCAGTTCAATAGACTGCTCGATTTCAGTTTTTAATTGAAGAATGTCTGCACGCATGACGCTGCTCTATACTAATATAAACCATCGTCAATCTCATCCCGCTTCGGCTCTTTTTGGACGGGCGGTTGAGGTGTATTGAGCGGCGGCGTTGTCGGGATACCATTCGGCACGACAGCTTCTATAGTTCCGATTTCGCCCCCTTCTGCGCCACTCGGGTCAACATCCGAGACGGTAGTGTCGGGAGTGGGATCCTTGTCATTAGCGTCCTCTAAATTCGGTTCGGGTCTATCGAATTGATAGGCGGAGAGCGTATCGCTTCCGCTGCCAACACGAATCGTGGAGGCCAAACCGCCAATACTCGGCTCTGTGCCAGGTTTAAACGCTTCCAAGATAAAGTTGGGCGCACCGATGTAAGACGGCTCTCCAGTATCACGATTAACGGGAGACAAAGTTACGCCCTCGGGAATACGAAACGGTACAGGGCTCGTTCCGGCTAAAGCTTCGCTCATAAAGTCTTTAAAAATTGGAACGGCCGCGGAACTACCCGTTTCAAAACCCATTTGCTCGGGCGTATCGACGCCGACATAAACCCCGACAACAAGGTCAGGAGAGAAGCCCATAAACCATGTATCAATCGAGTCATTTGTCGTCCCGGTTTTACCGCCCAGCGGGCGACCTAAGCTACGCAGAGACACGCCTGTACCGTTTTCGACAACCCCCTGCATCATATAGGTCACTTGGTAGGCTGTAACGGGGTCGATCACTTGCACGCGCTGATCTGGAAGCTCAGGCGGCGGGCCACCCGTAAATTCATCTTGCTGACAATTTTCACAAATGTCTTCACCGTGAACGAAAATCGTTTTACCTTGGCCATCCTGAACACGGTCCAGAATTGTCGGTTTGACAGATTTTCCGCCATTTATCATCTGGGAATAGGCGGTCGCCAGTTTCAAAAGTGTCGTCTCTCCCGCCCCCAATGCCCAAGCCAGTTCAGGTTTGGCTTCTTCGTAAATTCCAAAGCGCTGACTCAAATTCATTATAGGCGCCATACCAATATCATTTGCTAAACGCACTGTCATAGCATTACGCGACTTTTCGATTCCCAAACGCAGTGTGCTCAAACCATAAAATTGCCCCGCATTATAGTTAGAGGGCTTATAAAAGCGTTCACACTCATCCTCTTCGACTAACTCTTCAAGTGTTTCGGCCTCACCTTCTTCATCTCGGTCTTCGCCCGTATCACGCAGTTGTAAGGCTCCTAACTCATTTTCTTCACATTCAACATCTTGGAACTCGATTACAAAAGGCGCATCTAGAACTTGCGACGACGGGGTATAGCCATTGTCCAAGGCGGCTGCATAGACAAAGGGTTTAAAGGCTGAACCGGGTTGGCGGGCAGCCTGCGTTGCACGGTTAAACTGACTTTGTTCAAAACTGTAGCCGCCAACCAATGCCAAGACTCTTCCCGTATGCGGGTCCATTGCCATCAATCCACCATTGGCCTTTGGCACCTGACGCAAATTGTAAAGATCTTTGTCAGCTTCAGGCTCAGTATCCGTTTTCCGTTGAACAAGTATAATATCGCCAACATTAAACACATCGCTGACGGCTTCAGGCTTTTCACCCACATCACCTTTGGGTAAAGCCTCTGCCGCCCAAGCAATGTCTTCCAGTTTTAAACGCCCGCGTGTCTCATCAAAAGGCACGCCTTCCTCGGCCACATCCTCAGCGGGGGCAAAACCTAATTCTGCTTCACCTTCTTTAACGCTTAAGACAGCCGCAACACGCCAAGGGGCAATATCCTTAGGGGCTTCAAAATCGGCCAGCTTCTTTTTCCAATCACTCAAACTATCCCAATTTGTTAGCGGGCCACGATACCCATGACGCCGGTCAAGCATTTCAAGTCCGCGGCGCAGAGCACGACGACCATTTAGCTGCATTTTTGTATCGAGAGTCGTTCGGATAGACAGCCCTCCCGAATAAAGCTCGTCATAGCCATACATTTTAGAGATTTGCTTTCTTGCTTCTTCCACAAAGTATTCAGCAGCCAGATACTCTTCGCCCTCAAAGCGGTCTGTCACGACAATATCCGTCTGTTTGGCGGTATCACCTTCAACTTTCTCTGCGTACTCATCTTCAACCATCCGGTTGATGACATAGGCCCGACGGTTCAAAGCCCGCTCTTTTTTGCGAGGGTCAGAAATTTGATAATTGGAAGGCGCTTTAGGCAAAACGGCCAAATAGGCCATTTCCTCAAGCGATAAATCCTTCATAGGCTTTCCAAAATAATTCAAAGAGGCAGCTGCAACGCCGTAAGCGCCGCGACCGAAGTAAATATCATTAAGATAAAGCTCGAGAATTTTGTCCTTGCTCATCGCCTTCTCAATACGGCCCGCAATGACAATCTCTCGAATTTTTCGATCTATGTTACGCTGGTCTCCGACCAAGAAATTCTTTGCTACTTGCTGAGTTAAAGTTGATCCGCCTTCTAATCTCCGGCCATTCAATACGTGACCGATATTGGCGACCATTGCGCGGGCGAAGCCTTTTTCGTCAAATCCATTATGTTTGTAAAAACGCTGGTCCTCCGCCGCAACAAAGGCATGCTGAAGTTTTAGGGGAACAGACTCAATCGGTACGAACACACGGGCTTCGGTCCGAAACTCACTAATCAGCTTCCCATCACCTGCGTGAACCCGCGACATGACAGGAGGACGATACTCTTTCAAGACTTCCAATGTCGGCAAGTCCTTTGTGACCCGCATAACGTAAACGAAAGCGAAAATAGCGAATAAAATAGCCGCTATTAGGCCAATTCCGGTAGCCCATTTTAGGATACGCCAAACTAATGGCCACCGACTCGGCTTTGAAATATCTGTCTCAATATTTGCTGAGGCTGTCATAATAATCCGTCAACTATGTGGTTCGGATTACACTTACGCATAAATTGCGGCCAGAGTAAGACTAAATTCCATATCGACAGGATTGAAACATCCTAAATAGTGTTACTCATTTAGAGCACGGATTTTGGCCTTCCAAAAGGTTATTTATCGGCGGTCACAAAATACTGATCAATCGATCGCACCACGGACCGCATCAGTTTTTGTCGATGAGAGGCTTTATTCAAGAGTTTCTCGTCAGTAGCATTGGAGAGGAAGCCCAATTCCAATAATACGGCAGGCACATCGGGCGCAAGAAGTACGAAATATCCTGCTCGGCGGTGCGAGTTTCCGACGAGATCAGTGGATTTTGCTAACTCCGCAAGAAGAATATCAGCAAATAGCTCTGATTGGCTTTCCGTTTTTCTCTGTGCCAAATCGACAAGGATGTCACCGACAGGGTCGGATTGCTTTGACAAATCAACATCCATAATCCAATTTTGTGATTTGCTGACAAGGCGTTTAGATCGATTTTTAGCGCGGTCTGACAAAGTATAAACCGATGCCCCTTTGGCCTGTTTATTACTCGCGCTATCAGCATGGATAGAAATAAACAGATCAGCCCCGCCTTCTCTGGCCAATCGTAATCGTTTTTCATGGTCAAGGTAGATGTCATTGGGCCGCGTAAGTACAACTTTATAGCGCCCGGTTTTTTCCAGCATTACCTTTAAAGTTTGTGAAGCCTTCGTAGTAATCGTTTTTTCATGCGTCCCTTTGACGCCAATCGCGCCTGGGTCACGACCACCATGCCCTGCATCAATATAAATAACAGGCTTTCTCAAAACTTGGCGATCTAAGTGAGGTGCCAAACGCGGAAAAGGCGTATCTTGAGAAAAATATCGTGATTGTACGTATAAAATACTTCTCTGCGCTTTCAAATTGTCACGAACTACCATGGTTTCAATGGTGGTCGCCTTTTGAGTGCTCTCAAGATTCGCTGATGTTGACGCAAATGCCGTCACATTCAGAACCATACAGCTCAAAACAGAGACAATAAAAAATTTCAGCATGAATTGCATGGCATTTTTTGGACGGGATAAGGTGAATAAAGTCTTACAATGACTGCGATTTCGAGCACAAACAAGGCGTTTAAGCATGGCTTTCGCTCAGAATCAGTGAAATCTTACAAAGATGCATCTAGCTTCAATAAGTCTTTGCAAAGATACAACTTATGAGGCAAAGACAACACAGATAAAACGGCATCGACACCCCTGTCATAAGGTGCGGGCCCTAACGGACTTATCCTTTTTGCCACTGGTTTATCTACGCGGATTGCATATTATATGCCTATCTCCGCGGTCACGAGAGTTTTGATGCACGCATTTAAGTTACATAACACGCATTCTGGGCCCAATGACCCATCAATCGAGAGATTTGGTCAGGCAGGAATGTTTGTGCGCGCCGACACATCCTATTCTATTCATTATTTGCAGCCCTGTTCACCCTATGAAAACGGTGAAAGAGTGCGGCGCATTGGAGTTTACCATGTCAAAGAAAATGCTTATCGACGCCTCCCACCCGGAAGAAACACGCGTCGTTATTGTCGATCACAACCGCGTTGAAGAATTAGATTTTGAGAGCCGCAACAAGCGTCAGCTGCGCGGCAATGTCTATCTCGCGCGTGTCACC
>CAZMEN010000061.1:0-390 GCA_964565335.1 uncultured Algimonas sp.
CGCGCGTCAATAAAACTGTGAGTCTCGACCATGATTGAACGCTACGCCCGTAAAGAAATGACCGAAATTTGGTCAGCGGCCACGAAATATCGGATTTGGTTCGAAATCGAAGCCCATGGCTGTGACGCTTTGGCTGAATTGGGGGTAATTCCGAAGTCTGCCGCAGAAAACATTTGGGAACGCGGCGGCTCAGCGAAATTTGATGTCGCCAAAATCGACGAAATTGAGAGAGAGGTTAAGCATGACGTTATTGCGTTTCTGACTCACCTGGCCGAATTTATCGGCGAAGATGCGCGGTTTGTGCACCAAGGCTTTACCTCCTCCGACATTCTTGACACCACACTATCGGTGCAACTCACCCGCGCGACAGATTTACTACTCGTCGGGATG
>CAZMEN010000061.1:400-16373 GCA_964565335.1 uncultured Algimonas sp.
GCATAAATATACAATTACGATTGGACGTTCCCACGCCATCCATGCCGAACCGACAACATTCGGTGTAAAACTCGCCCGCTTCCACGCTGAATTCGCCCGTGGGCGGGAGCGCCTTGTAAAGGCCAGAGAGGAAATCGCCGTTTGCGCTATTTCAGGCGCAATAGGTACTTTCGCCAATATTGACCCGAAGGTCGAAGAACACGTCGCAGAGAAGATGGGCCTCGGCGTTGAACCTGTATCCTCACAAGTTATTCCGCGTGACCGTCACGCCGCTTATTTTGCAGCACTGGGTGTCATTGCCTCCTCCATTGAAAATATAGCCGTTGAAATCCGTCACCTGCAACGCACAGAAGTCTTAGAAGCCGAGGAGTTTTTCTCCAAAGGCCAAAAAGGCTCATCCGCCATGCCGCATAAGCGAAATCCTGTTCTGACGGAGAACCTGACGGGCCTTGCGCGCCTTGTTCGTATGGCTGTTATGCCTGCGATGGAAAACGTCGCCCTCTGGCATGAGCGGGACATCTCGCACAGTTCAGTCGAGCGCGGCATTGGGCCCGACTCGACCGTGCATTTAGACTTCGCCTTACACAGGCTCGCAGGTGTTATTGAGAATTTGGTTGTCTACCCCGAAAAAATGAAAGCCAATATGGATCGATTGGGCGGACTGCATAACTCACAGCGTTTCCTTTTGGCGCTAACGCAGGCAGGCGAACAACGAGAAAGCGCTTATCGCCTGGTCCAACGTAATGCGATGAAAGTGTGGGAGCTCTTCCGCACCCAAGGCAATGCAGGCGAAGGCTCTTTCTTAAATCTTATTCTACAGGACAAAGACGTAATGGCCTTGTTGTCGGAAGACCAGGTTCGCAGCATGTTTGATGATGAATACCATCTCAAACATGTCGACACGATTTTTGAGCGTGTTTTTTAAAGCCTGAACACTCGAAAACGCTATCTTTATGACTTTTCCTAATGGAAGGTAAATAAAGATTTGCTCGTTTTTATTCATCTACATTACAAATTGAAAGAGATTGTATTTTTTTTAAAAATATTTCCCCATTACTTTTCAATAACTTAGATAAACAATCAGCGCCCCTGTAAAGGATTGTAAACACAGCCCTAACGCGTGATTTGTGCTTCATTTACCAATATCCCCTATCAGGTGTTTTGTATTAGCGACGCCGTTATATGAGGTAACATGCGTTGTGTAAGCCAAACTAAGCGTGACAAAGGACTAATGATGAGACCTCTTTCTTCTTTCTTGGGTGCTGCCCTTCTGACAACAGCCTTCGGTGCCACGGCGTTTGCCGCCAGTCCGGATGTCTATGTCGTAAACTTCCGCAATGATAATGATACAAAAAGCCAAACGCTTGATGCAACTTTACCATCTGCCGTCGCGATTGCAGGTGTTAATGCCGAACAAGTTGTTATTGATACATCAACAGCGGCTAAATGGGAAAAAGGGGCCCATGCTGCCTTTGACCGTGATATTGTCCCTGTTTTCAATAAATGGGTTGGCCTTCCCGGCTTCGCAGCTGTCGTGGATGCAAAAACGAAACGCGTTATTGGCTGTGTTAATTCCAGCTTCGGCACAAATGAAATTGCATCAGAGCTCAGAAGAATGGCATCACGCGCCACGGGCAAAGCTTATGTGTCAAATGCGTCTATTAGTACAAAAACGACGCGCTGCCCTGCTGCCCACAATGTGGATATAATCAAATAATATTGGTAAAAAATGGTACTCGCCCGGGATTGCTTAGGCACCCGGGCTTTTTTATTGCGTGATTATCATATCTAACACGCGAGTCTCACAGTAAGTTGACCCCATGGAGGACTTGTACGCTGTTATTTTCAGCTTGGGTTCAGTTAACATCACGTTAATTCGGGCTTGGAGGTAAAATTATGAAGTCTATCCTAAAATTATTCCTAGTGAGTGTCATAGCATTCTTAAGTGTCGGCACCCCGTCAGCAGCACAAGACCTGTCCGAACCCACTGATATTTATGTGGTTATGTTCCGGGCAGACTGGTGCGCCCCTTGTAAAGTGGTTGAACCTGCTCTGCACAGCGCACTTGCCTCACTCCAAGACCCTAAAATCGAATTATTAAGATTGGATTTTTCAGCAAACAATGGCGAATGGAACGCAAATGCCGTTTTTGACCGTCAAATTGTGAAACAGTATAACAAATGGCTGGGTGTTACGGGCTTTGCCGTCATTATTGATGCCGATAAAAAGAACACTCTAGGCTGCCTCACCCAAGCTTACAATGCCGATGCCATGAAAATGCACATTAAGACTTTGCAGAAAAAGGCAAAGAGCAACGAGACAAATCTAGACTTCACATGCCCAGAGGCGAACAATCCTGTCTAACGAGGTTAAGCGCCAATAGGCGCTGAAGCATGAACCTATTAAGAACGTTGGAAACCTTTAGTCTTCAGTTTCGTAAACAGCGGTGCGGGCTTCTGATAATTTAGCCGCCATTGTCTCGCGAATAGCTTCGTCCGTAATTCCAGCCCCTGCATCGGTTAGATCACGCTTCAATTTGCGAAAAACATCTTCGTCGCCTGCTTCTTCCATATCAGAGGCAATCACTTCTAGAGCGTATTTGTCGGGGTCGGAATGACCGATGATATCGGCAACCCAAAGGCCCAAAGCTTTGTTGCGCTTGGCCGCAACTTTGAATTCTTTGGCCGCATCTAAGACGAATTTTGTTTCTTGTGCGTTTTTACGCTCATCAAAGCTAGACATGGTAAAATCCTATATTGTTTCTTGTCTCCCATTTATGATGGAGTGTGAGTGACTTCAAGACGCAAAATCCCCATATTTATGCGCACCTACACATTGCGATTTAACACGCCACCGTCTATGACGCGCCTTTAGCGGTGCGAGTCGTGTATGACCGTCCGTGCCATTCGGGGAGCACCATGAGCCGCCGCAAACAAATTTACGAAGGTAAAGCCAAGATTCTGTATGAAGGTCCCGAACCGGGCACTCTTGTTCAGTATTTCAAAGACGACGCGACGGCCTTCAATGCCGAGAAAAAAGCGGTGTTGGACGGAAAAGGCGTGTTGAACAATCGTATCAGCGAATTTGTTATGCTTCTTTTGGCTGAAATTGGCGTCCCTAACCATTTTATCAAACGTCTGAATATGCGCGAACAGCTGATTAAGAAGGTTGAAATCATACCTTTGGAAGTGATTTGCCGCAATTTAGCCGCCGGAACCATGGCGAAACGCCTCGGTATAGAAGAAGGCGAGAAATTACCCCGCTCCGTGGTCGAGTTTTGTCTCAAACGTGATGATTTGGGCGACCCGCTTGTCTCCGAAGAGCATATTCACGCTTTTGGTTGGGCTAGCAGCACTGAACTCGATGAAATGATTGCCATGACACTGCGCATTAATGACTACTTGCAAGGCATGTTTGCGGGCATTGGTATCAACCTTATTGATTTCAAGATCGAATTTGGACGATTAGAGGTTTCAAATAATGATGGTGTTATCGGCCATCAAGTCATTCTCGCGGATGAAATCAGCCCTGACAGTTGCCGGCTATGGGATCGTGAAACCAATAAGAAACTCGATAAGGACCGTTTCAGACGTGACCTCGGTGAAGTCACCGAAGCCTACACCGAAGTGGCCACCCGACTCGGTATATTAAAAGAACAAAATCAACACAGCGCGACCATCCTCTCGGTGGTCTCTAATGACGATTAGGACATAATATGAAAGCCTTAGTCTATATTGGCCTAAAACCGGGCGTTCTGGATCCACAAGGGCGTGCCATTGCCCGCTCTTTGAGTGATTTAGGATTTGATGAAGTCAATAACGCCTTTCAAGGTAAAGTCATCGAGCTGGAACTCTCCACCGAAGAAAAGACAGAAGCCAAAAAACGTGTTGAAGACATGTGCGAGAAGCTCTTGGCCAATACGGTGATTGAGAGTTACCGCATCGAGTTAAAGGACTAGGCCATGCAAACGGCTGTTATTGTTTTTCCGGCCTCCAATTGCGACCGCGACGCGGCATCGGCTTTGGAGAAAATCACTGGACGTGCGCCAAAAATGATTTGGCATAGAGATACAGAAATCCCGAGCGACGTTAAGTTTGTTGTTGTTCCGGGCGGGTTCTCTTATGGTGATTATTTACGCTCAGGCGCAATGGCAGCCCGTTCTCCGATTGTTTCAGACCTCAAAGCCAAAGCCGAAAAAGGCTTGGCTGTGGCTGGTTTCTGCAACGGGTTTCAGGTGCTTACAGAAGCCCAAATGTTGCCCGGTGTTCTGATGCGCAATAAAGGCATTAAATTTGTTTGCCGTCCTGAGCGTTTGAAGATCAATAACGGCAATACGCGTTTCACATCGCGTTATGACGTCAAAAAAGAGGTTATCTTTCCAGTAGCTCACCATGATGGAAATTACTTCGCAGATGATGCCACATTAAACCGCCTTGAAAAAGAAGGCCGTATTGTTTTTCGCTATGCCGATAACCCCAACGGCTCCGCTCAAGATATTGCCGGGATTGTCAATGAGGCCGGAAATGTCTTCGGCATGATGCCCCACCCTGAACGCGCCATAGACCCCCTGCATGGCGGTACGGACGGCATTGACCTCTTCAAATCAGTTATCGAGTCAATCTAATGACAAAGAAATCTCAAATCACGCCTGAGGTTGTGGCCGAACATGGTCTCTCCGAAAGCGAATATGACATTATTCTGGATCGTTTGGGACGCGAGCCTAATTTGACCGAGTTGGGTATCTTCTCTGTTATGTGGTCAGAACATTGTTCTTATAAGTCATCTCGACGTCATTTAGGTAAATTTCTCACGACGGGAGACCGCGTTATCCAAGGCCCTGGTGAAAACGCTGGCGTCATCGATATTGATGATGGCGACGCGATTATCTTTAAAATGGAAAGCCATAATCACCCGTCTTACATCGAACCATACCAAGGGGCCGCGACAGGTGTGGGCGGAATTATGCGTGATGTGTTTACAATGGGCGCGCGTCCGATTGCTTTGATGAATGCGTTACGGTTCGGCGAACCCACACACCCGAAGACAAAAACCCTTGTAAACGGCGTAGTCGCAGGGATTGGCGGCTACGGTAACTGTGTTGGCGTGCCAACCGTGGGCGGCGAAACTAACTTCCATAAAGGCTATAACGGCAACATCCTCGTCAACGCCATGTGTGTGGGTCTTGCCCAAGCGGATAATGTGTTTTACTCGGCCGCCAAAGGCGTCGGCAATCCAATATTTTATGTTGGGTCAAAAACAGGTCGGGACGGTATTCACGGCGCAACGATGGCTTCTGCTGAATTTGATGATGATAGTGAAGAAAAACGCCCCACCGTTCAGGTCGGTGACCCCTTCACTGAAAAGCTCCTAATTGAAGCTTGTTTGGAGCTTATGGCTACAGACGCCATTATCGCCATTCAGGATATGGGAGCCGCTGGTCTGACCTCCTCCTCCATCGAAATGGCAGATAAGGGCGGCGTCGGCATTCAGCTCAACCTTGATAAGGTTCCGCAACGCGAGGAAAGCATGACAGCCTATGAAATGATGCTGTCCGAAAGTCAGGAACGCATGTTGATGGTGATTCAACCCGGCAAAGAAAAGCTGGCCTATGACATTTTCGAAAAATGGGAGTTAGATGTAGCGCTCATAGGGAAAACGACCGATACGGGACGTTTGGTTTTGAAACATGACCGTAAAAAAGTCTGCGACATTCCGATTGCGCCGCTCGCGGATGATGCTCCGAATTATGACCGTCCCTACCGCATGGGTAACAAACCCGACGTTCTTGACGCCAAAGACATACATGAGACGCAAGATTACAATGATGCGCTTGTGCGTATTATTCAATCGCCTGATATTGCGTCTAAACGTTGGATTTGGGAACAGTATGATCGCCATGTCATGGCGGATACAATCGACTCTAGCCAATCTGGCGGGGATGCAGCCATCGTGCGCATTCACGGCAAAAACAAAGCCATTGCAATCACAACAGATTGCACGCCGCGTTATGTTTACGCTGATCCATATGAGGGCGGCAAACAGTGCGTCGCGGAAACATGGCGCAACCTAACCTGTGTTGGCGCAGAACCTATCGCGATTACAGATTGTTTGAATTTCGGCAACCCTGAGCGTCCTGAAATCATGGGTCAGTTTGTCGGCGCGATTGACGGTATGAACGAGGCTTGCCACGCCTTTAAATACCCTGTCGTGTCAGGCAATGTCTCTCTTTATAACGAGACGAACGGCGAAGCTATACCGCCGACGCCTGCCGTAGGCGGCGTAGGATTGATTTCCGATATAAGTTATTTCGCCACGCTTCGCGGCGCGAAAAAGGGCGACACGCTAATCCTTATCGGCGAAACTAAAGGTTGGCTCGGCGCCTCTATTTATCTGTCTGAAATATTATCACGAGAAGACGGCGCGCCGCCGCCGGTTAATCTGGAAGACGAGAAGAAGAACGGTGATTATGTCCGTTTCCTTATCCGCAATCGCCGCGTGAATGCTGTGCATGATTGCTCTGACGGCGGATTGGCTGTTACGGCCTGCGAAATGGCCTTTAGTTCAAATATCGGCGTTGAATTAAACGGCGCGGCCGTAGGGCCACTTCATGGCTGGCTCTTCGGCGAAGACCAAGGGCGTTACCTGTTGGCCGTCGAAGAAAATTCCGTCAACCCGGTTGTTTCTACTGCGCACAGCAAAGGCATCGCTGCGCAAATCGTCGGCAAGGTCGGGGGAGACCGCATCTCGGCTGTCGGGGCGTTTGACGTGTCTCTTGAAGGCTTACGACAAAAGCACGAAGCGTGGCTACCTAACCTCATGTCAGGCGCCGAATAATGGCGATGAAAGGCGAAGACATTGCCGCAATGATCAAGGACGCTATGCCTGACGCGCAGGTCGAGATGATTGACCTGGCAGGTGACAATAATCACTGGAAAGCCGTTATAATCAGTGAAGCTTTTACCGGACTTAACCGCGTTAGGCAGCACCAGCTCGTCTACGCCGCACTAAAAGGCAAAATGGACGGGGCCAATGGCGAATTACATGCCCTGGCACTTGAAACCCGAGCGCCCTCTTGAAACGTGCCAGACACGCCACCAAATAAAACGAGCAACCCTCTCGCATTAGGGTTTTTGAACACAAATAAAGAGATTTTCGATGGACGCTAAAGACCGTATCGCCAAAACCGTATCAGAGAACGATGTTGTACTCTATATGAAGGGCACACCTGTATTTCCTCAATGCGGCTTCTCCTCCACCGTGGTGCAGGTTCTGGATTATCTCGGCGTGAAATACGCAAGCGTGAATGTGCTAGAAGATATGGACATCCGCCAAGGCATTAAAGAGTATAATAACTGGCCCACAATCCCGCAAATTTTCGTCAAAGGTGAGTTTATCGGCGGCTGTGACATTGTTCGCGAAATGTTTGAAAATGGCGAACTACGCACTTTAATGAACGAAAAAGGCGTGGAGATGGCAGCCTAAACCATTTTGCGACACCTTATGGCTAATACTCGCTTAATGGTCATTTAATCGCGTTTAAACCATTCTAGTCTAAAGAAGTCTTTCTTTGGGGCGCTTAACGAAGAATGGTTTCAAGCTTGGAAGATATTTTCTACAATCCGGTTTTAGAGCAACAGATTGAACAAACACGTCTGGCCGCGGAGGCTCGTGATTCTGGCCGCTATAAAATTAAGCGACGCAGAAAACCAACAGGTTTTCTCTCATCTATCGCCTCTTTGTGTTTCCTTTCTGCGGGAGCGGTGTTTTGCTATGTCAGCCTGCATTACGTCCCCGCTTTCCTCAGCTCAACGAATTACGTTGATATGCCAGAGGTAAATCAATCTGCCACCCGACTTAATACGGCGGAGACCAACTCTTTTACTTCGCATTATCTTGACTTTACGAGCGTTAAGCAGGCCTATCTGCGTAAGGGTCAAGCTCTTCAAGTGCAATATACGCGTCCTGAGAATGCCAATATCGAGTTAGAAATCACACGGTGTAAATCAGCTTTTCTAGTCGAAGTTTTCAAATGTGAATCCGTGGGGACGAGGCATATCGAAATCAAAGGCGGCGCTATTGGAACGCATCGACTCTTCTTCGAAGATGCTGGTTTTTATCGTTTAAAAGAAAGCGTACGCGGTGCGGCATCGGGCGACAACTACCGAGTAGTTTGGAGCCGGATTTAACTGCTCAGCTTCATACTGGGTGGAGCACGCAGCCATAAGCTAAAGAAACTGTAATTTATTACATATAAACGGTTTTTTAGTATGAAAGCCGAATGATATTTTATTCAGAGCTAAGAGATGGCGCTTAAATTACAGCAGAAAAAAGTACTCACGCGATCAACAGTGATTGACGGTGTTTCTGCTCATCGCCAAAACCACTCTACGTTAGATAAAAAAGCAAAAGGGTTGCGCAGAGCGGTCGGAACGGCTCTTTCTTTAATTTTAGGCGGAACCTTGTGTTACGTCAGTTTACATTACGTCCCAGCCTTCATGAATCCGCCTCAAGTCATTGCGGTGACCGATTTCAACACCAAAACCGAGCACCTGAAGGGCAATTATAAGAGTAGCTTCATGAAAGCTTATGTCGACGCCTTTAACATGAAGCGCGCCTACATAAGAAAGGGGCAAACGATTGACGCTCAATACATCGTCCCAAAAAGTAATACCCTTACATTAAATATCACGCACTGCCGGCCTGTGCCAGTGATTGAGGTTTTCGACTGCAGTGGTACAAGCCATCGCAATGTTGTTATTGAAAACAGCCCCTCTGGCTTGAGAAGCTTCACATTTCAAGAGGATGGGTTTTACAAATTCTCTGAAAGCCTTACGGGTCCGTCGTCCATCGTCAATGATGACAAGAAGCGTTTTGTTATATGGTCGAGACGCAGAGTCGCTCAATAAAAAACCCACCAAAATGGCGGGTTTTATTTTTGAATGTCGGCTTTCTCTCTAACGAGAGTAAAATTCCACAACCAGATTAGGTTCCATAACGACTGGATAAGGGACTTCGTCAAAGCTTGGAACCCGCGCGAATGTCGCTTGCATTCCTTTTGGATCAACACTGATGTAATCAGGCAATTCACGTTCAGCGCTTTCCAACGCTTCAAGAACCAAAGCCATTGTGCGAGACTTTTCGCGCACTTCAATAACGTCACCAACTTTACAACGGTAGGACGGGATGTTCACTTTCTTGCCATTAACAAGGACGTGACCGTGATTGACGAACTGACGCGCAGCAAAGACAGTCGGCACGAATTTAGAACGGTAAACAATTGCGTCTAGACGACACTCAAGCAAACCGATTAGATTTTCAGAGGCATCGCCCTTCATCCGTGTCGCTTGGTCATATGTTTTACGGAACTGTTTCTCTGTAATGTTGCCGTAATAGCCTTTAAGCTTTTGCTTGGCACGCAACTGAATACCAAAATCAGAAAGCTTTGATTTACGGCCTTGGCCATGCTGGCCGGGGCCATAGGCGCGTTTATTGACAGGCGACTTGGGACGACCCCAAATATTTTCGCCCATACGGCGATCAATTTTATATTTCGTGGAATGACGCTTAGACATGCGTGTTTACTCTTTCGTTCGACGTGGGCCGGCTCGCTCAACCTATTTGAGCAGCGATTTCAACGGCGGCGCCACACCTATCCGTAATCGGAACGGTTTCTAGCGCCCGCCACCCGAAAGTCAACCTCACTTTTCAGGCAAGACCGTAACAAAAGGTGACATCCCTAAACGAAATAGCGATTGTTTTAAAAGCGTGCCTGTGACAAGCGCAATAAATGACGCCCAACGCTAACATGTCGGACTCAAAAGCACATCCCAAACACGGATTGTGGGCAGGCATGGCCGCCTATTTTATGTGGGGGCTTTTTCCTTTCTACTTCAAAGCCACCGAATCCGTCAGCGCCATAGAGCTAGTCTCTCACCGTATCGTTTGGTCTGTGCCCTTTGGCTTGTTAATTATCCTATTCAGACGACAAATCGGCGACGTTATAGTGGCTTTAATGAAACCCAAAACCCTTGGCTTGTTGTTCTTGGCAGCCATCGCCTTGGCGGTCAATTGGGGCATTTATATTTGGGCCATACAACAAAATCAAATTTTTCAAGGCAGTTTAGGTTATTATATCAACCCTCTTATTTATGTCTTAGTCGGCGTTCTATTTTTAGGCGAAACCCTGTCTAAAGCACAGGGCATAGCTACAATTCTCGCCTTTATTGGTGTGGCGGTTTTGACTTTTTACGGCGGCGTCTTCCCTTGGATTGCGCTTTCTCTTGCGGTCAGTTTCACGATCTACGGCGTTATCCGAAAACAAGTCGATATCGGAGCTATGCCGGGACTCTTCATTGAAACTATATTGCTGTTTCTGCCGGCGTCTATTTATTTGTATTGGGCGGCGCAACAAGGTGACTTAGCGTTCATGCAAGGCGGCATGAAGCTTGATATTTTAATCCTATTCGCTGGGCCGATTACTGTTCTGCCGCTCCTTGCCTTTGCCTTTGCCGCGCGGCGGTTAAAGCTTTCAACATTAGGTTTTTTGCAATTCATTGGGCCAACGATGCAGTTCTTTTGCGGTCTTTATTTTGGCGAAACCTTCACGCCCGCTCACGCTATTTGCTTTGGCTTTATCTGGATTGGCGTCGTAATCTTTAGCTGTGATGCTTGGCGTAAGAACAAGTCCTTTCGCGCAGCTAAAACCTAACTCCGACGGCCCATTAGAAAATCAACAAACAAGTCGGCTCCGGGTGAGACAGCGAATATTCCCAACAAATAAGCTGCGAACATAATCAGCCCCTGCCCGGCGAATAAGAACACTCCGTCCAAAACCATATTTTGATCTGGCGCCATAGGGGTTTCTTTTAATGTCCGCCGCCGCGATGTGGCAAAGACAGCTGTCGATAGTAGGGCCAGACCTAAAACCGCAACCCCCGGCCATTTTAAATACCCTGCTGCAACAGCCATACAGACAAAACCATATCCCAAATATTTCATATCAGTCTCTCTTCACACGGGCTTTGCCCCGTCCCTCGGCAAGAGCTTTTACGATACCGCGAAAGGTTCGGACTTCCTGCATCGTCATTTTCGCCCGCGTTAAGGGCGCGCGAATATTCTGGGACATCAAAGCTCGCTTGGCTTCTGGAAAGAAAAACCCGGCCCTTTCAAGCTCGTCTTCTAAATGTCCGAACAGGCCCATTAAATCCTGTCGATTGGCGCTCTCGCTAATCTCGGGCTCGAATACATCGGGAATATTCGGCAAAGACGCATTGGCCCAAATATAAGCGAAAATATTCACGGCTTGGGCCAAGTTCAAAGATTGAAACGCGGGATTCACGGGATAAGTTAAGATTGCGTCAGCCAGAACCGTATCGGCATTGGTGAGCCCCGCTTTTTCGGGCCCGAATAAAATGCCTGTGGCAATACCGTCTTCACTGAGTGACTTTACCTTTGGGCCGACATTATCTGTGCCAATGACTGGGATTTCCAATTCGCGGCGGCGAGCGGTTGCGGCCAATATAAATTTCAAATCCGCGATGGCTTCTTCTGTTGTTTCAAATAATTTGGCGTTATCGAGCACATCGCTGGCCCCGGCCGCCATAGGCCCTGCGGCTGGATTAGGCCATCCATCGCGCGGCGCGACCAAACGTAAATCTGTCAGCCCGAAATTCAACATACAGCGGCATGCCGCCCCGATATTCTCGCCAAGCTGGGTTCGCACCAAAATAACCGCGGGAGGCGGGGTTTCATGATCTTTGGCCACAAAACGACCCAATTGATCTTTCGTCGTTTTGCCCGGCGTAGCTGGGCGCAGTTTTGATTCGTCTGACACGCTAAACTCTCATTCCATCTATTTAAGGCTCGGCGAAACCATCAACGTTGGCGCGCACTTTTGTGTTTTTAAGCGCTTAGGTCTTTAGTTTCCTACGTTGGAGTGGTAAAGCGGCGCAAATTTAGGTTTCACCCGCTTACAGAGGTAAAAATGGCTAAAATCAAGGTAAATAATCCCGTTGTCGACATGAATGGTGACGAGATGACCCGCATCATGTGGGATATGATTAAAGAACGCCTCATCCATCCTTATCTAGATATTGATTTACTGGATTACGATCTCTCTATCCAGAGCCGAGACGCCACGAATGACCAAATCACCATTGATGCAGCCAATGCGATTAAGAAGCACAATGTGGGCATTAAATGCGCCACCATCACACCAGATGAGCAGCGCGTTGAAGAGTTTGACCTGAAAAAGATGTGGCGCTCTCCTAACGGAACAATCCGCAATATCCTTGGCGGCGTTGTCTTCCGCGAGCCGATTATCTGTAGCAATGTCCCGCGCCTCGTGCCGGGTTGGACGTCACCGATTGTCATTGGTCGTCACGCCTTTGGGGACCAGTATAAAGCCACGGACTTCCTCGTCCCAAGCGCCGGTAAATTGACAATGACATGGGAAGGTGAAAACGGAGAGAAAATCGAAAGAGAAGTCTTTGACTTCCCTGAAGCCGGAGTCGCCATGGGAATGTATAATCTCGACGCGTCTATCCGTGATTTCGCCCGCGCCTGCTTTAATTATGGTACGCAGCGACAGTGGCCCGTTTACCTATCCACAAAGAATACGATCCTCAAAAAATACGACGGACGCTTTAAAGACATTTTTCAAGAAATCTATGACACAGAGTTTGCCGAAAAATTTGAAGAGTTTGGCGGCTATTATCAACATCGCCTCATCGACGATATGGTTGCGGCCGCTATGAAATGGTCGGGCAAATATATCTGGGCGTGTAAGAATTATGACGGCGATGTACAATCCGACACAGTCGCGCAAGGCTTTGGCTCACTGGGCCTCATGACGTCCTTTCTCCTCACGCCTGACGGCAAGACTATGGAAGCCGAAGCAGCCCACGGCACAGTAACACGTCATTATCGAAACCATCAAAAAGGCGAAGCCACATCCACTAACTCCACAGCGTCTATCTTTGCTTGGACACGCGGTCTCGCCCATCGCGGAAAATTAGATGATAATGAAAAACTGGTCGAGTTTGCCCGCGGCCTCGAAAAGACAGTGATTGAAACTGTTGAAGGTGGACAAATGACCAAAGACCTCGCCCTCCTCGTCGGTGACCGCCAAGGCTGGCTTACGACTGAAGGCTATCTTGAAGCCATTGCCGAGAATTTTGAGCGGAAAATGACGTAACCATTCGCGTGGCCGCTAAGCGAGCGACAGCAAAATCGCTCGCGCGGAGTTTATGTCATGGCAACATAGCTGTTACGGGTAGATAATCTGTTTCAGGTCGCTATGGCATGAATATGAAATTTTTCTTCTGAGCTTACCTCTTACTGGCCTTAATGAATGTTTTGGAATATTCAGATGCACAGACTGAGAGCCGTAAGGGCCACACCCTGGATAATACTCCCTGGTCTTATGAAAATTATGATGTGTGTCCCATTGAAAATGAAAATGGTCTCCGCCCTGTCATTTTTGAGCCAGAAATTGTATGCCTACCCAATAATCGCGTTCAGTGTTTTTGACGGACGCATTACCATAGACGTTAAATCAGCGTCTGAATGATAATAGCCCCCCAGATCGACAGCATTGCCTTCACCGGCGCTTAGTTCATTCAAAATGGCCTCTTCATTGCCAGCGAGGTTTCGAGAAATCTTGGCAAAGTGCGCTTGCAAGCCCTTATCACTTTGCTGCGCCGCGAGTGCTTCGGCCCAGTAACGTGCAAACCAGTAATGCGAAGATCGATTATCATCATCGCCAATTTTTCGTCCCGGAGAACGGCCTTCGACAAGCAATAATTCCGTGGCTGTTTCAACCGCTTCGCCAAGGATAGCCGCTTTTGGACGGCCCTTAGTCGCGAGGAAGTTAAAGCTCTCGCCGAGTGCACAAAACTCACCCAAGCTGTCCCAACGCAAGTGGTTCTCCTCATTAAGCTGCTGCACATGTTTCGGCGCAGATCCGCCTGCACCCGTTTCAAACAATCCGCCGCCATTCATCAATTTTACAATGGAAAGCATTTTGGCTGATGTGTTGAGTTCCAATATCGGAAAAAGATCCGTCAAATAGTCGCGGAGCACATTACCTGTAATCGTGACAACGTCATGACCTTTGACCATTTCATCGAGCGTATATCGCGTCGCTTCACGAGGCGCGAGAATTGGAATATCTTTTCCGGCTTTCTCAAGAGCGGGTTTCACATATTTAATAAGCTCAGCGTCATGGGCACGGTGTTCATCAAGCCAGAACGCCGCCAACCCTGTTGCGTCAAAGCGTTCAATCCCCAATTTAATCCAGTCCAGAATAGGCGCCTTTTTCGCTGTGCACGAGCGCCAAATGTCACCTTCTTCCACGTCGTGGCTTATGATGGTTTTGCCGCCAGCAAGAACGATAGAAATTGTGCCATCGGAAGGGGCTGTAAAGGTCGTAGGATGTGAGCCATATTCCTCGGCCTTTTGCGCCATTAAGCCGACATTAGATACCGCGCCGCAGCTGGTGACATCAAGCTTTCCATTTTCTTTAAAGTAAGCGACGGTTTCGTCATAAACGGGCGCATAGCTGTTATCCGGGATACAGCATTTCGTATTGGCAGGTTTCCCGTCGGGTCCCCAACCAATACCGCCTGCCTTAATAACGGCCGGCATAGACGCATCGATGATGACGTCTGAGGAAACATGTAGATTGGTAACACCTTTATCAGAATCCACCATATAAAGAGGCGGCTTAGCGGCGAGCGCGGCTTTTAAGTCCGCTTCCATCTGCGCGTTTCCGGCAATCAGTTTTTCAAGTGTCCCAATCCCTGAATTGGGGTTAAAATCAAGCGTTTTGCCATGCTTCGCTAAGAAGTCTTCGAGATAAACCGAGACGAAATGCCCGAAAATAATTGGGTCAGAAACCTTCATCATTGTTGCTTTAAGGTGGACCGAGAAAAGCACGCCGTCTTCAACTGAGGCAACCTCTTCTTTAATATAAGCGCGCAAGGCTTTGGCGGACATAAATGTTCCGTCGACAATGGTTCCTTCTTCAAAGGCTAAGCCGTCCTTAAGAACCGACTTTTTGCCCTTTTTGTCCGCGAAGATGATTTTTGCTTTACCGGATTGGGCCGTCGTAATGGTGACAGATTTTTCATTAGCGAAAAAATCATCGCCAGGCATAGAAGCTACAGTAGTTTTATTATCTGCAGTCCATTCACCCATACGGTGCGGGTTCATCTTGGCATAAGCTTTGACGGCTTTGGCAGAGCGCCGATCAGAATTTCCTTCGCGCAAAACCGGATTAACGGCGGAACCTTTAATACCGTCATATTTGGCGCGAACGGCTTTGTCAGCCTTTGACGTCGGGTCCGTTGGATAATCCGGAATTGGATAACCCTGCGATTGTAGCTCTTTGATAGCAGCTTGCAATTGCGGTACAGACGCTGAGATATTTGGCAGCTTAATTACATTCGCTTCAGGCGTTTTGACCAATTTACCGAGTTCCGCCAAATCATCGGAGACACGCTGGTCATCAGATAAAAGATCAGGGAATAATGACAAAATACGGCCCGCCAGTGAAATATCGCGGGTTTCAACTTTGATATCCGCCGCATCTGCATAAGCCGTGATAATAGGCAGGAGAGAATTACGTGCCAGTTCAGGCGCCTCGTCAACGATTGTGTAGATTATATCTGCTGTCGTCTTTGTCATGTCGTTCAACCTTCTCGGCGTTTCACTTTAATTTCGTCATTTCGCAATCAACCCATATTCAGCAAGTAACCTTTAGGGCGCTTAAGAGTGGCTTCCTTATAGAAATGATTGGCGTTTTTAAAGTATAATCAAAAACCTGATGTGAATTTATTGCCCAGCTTGACCCTCCGACTTTATATAGAGCCCTGTCTTTGCTATGACACCCTCATGAACCGAGACGAAATCAATGCCATTTGCGCAAAACTGCCCGGTACGGAGATATCTGACCCTTGGGGTTCGAATAAGG